>JAYVQV010000575.1:0-3640 GCA_043776855.1 Limisphaerales bacterium
GGCAAAACGGAAACCTTGTTTGAGTTGCTTGATCCCCTTATCGCCGACGGACAAAAAGTTTTGGTCTTCTCGCAGTTCGTGCAGATGCTCGAACTCTTGCAGAAGGAATGTAAGGCGCGCAACATCCACACGCACGTTCTCACCGGCCAGACGAAAGACCGCCAGTCGGTCGTGAACGATTTCCAAAAAGAAACCGGCGCGTGCGTGTTCCTGTTGAGCCTGCGCGCGGCGGGCACGGGTTTGAATCTAACGAACGCCAGCTACGTTGTCCTCTACGATCCGTGGTGGAATCCGGCGGTTGAGGCGCAGGCCATTGACCGCTCGCATCGCATCGGCCAGACGCAAACCGTGAATGCCTATCGCCTCATCGCGCCCGGCACGGTCGAGGAAAAAATCTGGGAACTGCAACAGAGCAAGGCCAAGACCATCGCCGACGTGCTGGGTGAGGAAGGTTTCGCCCGCAGTCTCACGGCGGTGGATTTGGAATACTTGTTTGCGGAGGAGTGAACTTCATTGCCATTAAAACGGGAAAGTTTTCGTTGACAATGGTAACACATATGGCACTATCGCTTTCGTGGAAAGCACTCCACAACGGGGACCGCCACCGAATCGGCGGAAAATGGAGAGAGAAAAAACCATGAAAACAAAACACAAAAACTACGACTAAAATTTTATGACAACCGAATACGTTCTCCAAGTTTACGAAGACAATAATCGTAAGCCTTTTGTTGAATGGTGTGAATCGCTTGATGAAGCAACCCAGGCGAGAATTGATAAAAACATTTACCAGCTTAAGTTTGGAAATTTTAATTCCGTTAAAGCACTTCGGGAAGGTATTTTTGAATTGAAGATGGATTTCGGACCCGGTTACCGGGTTTATTTTGGACGCGAGGGTAAAAACCTCGTCATTTTGCTAGGTGGCGGGAGCAAGCGGCGGCAAGCCGCCGACATTGCTGCCGCCGTGACACGTTGGAGAAAATTCCGACAATCGAAGAATTAATATGGCTCTTACGCGAGATTACAGAGAAACCGTTTTGGCTCACATTCAGCGCGACCCGAAATATGCGCGGGCATTTTACGCTGAAGCAATGGATTCGCTGATTGAAGGTGAGACGGAAGTTGGGCTTTCAATGTTGCGTGACTTGGTTCATGCAGGCATCACCTTTAAGGCGCTCTCCAAGGAGACTGGCTTTGGTGAAAAAGCCCTGCATCGGATGTTGAGCCGCCGGGGCAACCCGACCACGCGAAATCTTTTTACGGTGACAAAAGTCATCCGTAAAGATTTGGGCATCAAGTCGCAGTTTGCAGTTCCGGCCTGAACCTGTTACTTGGTTTAATCCGAACTCCGAAATGAAATCGGGAGCGCGTCCGTCTTGGGCGTGTTCCCTAATTTCGCAGTTTGTGTTTGGCGGGCAAAGGTTGCAGGCCATTGACCGCTCGCACCGCATCGGCCAGACGCAGACTGTGAACGCATATCGCCTCATCGCGCCCGGCACGGTCGAGGAAAAAATTTGGGAACTGCAACAGAGCAAAGCGAAGACCATCGCCGACGTGCTTGGCGAGGAAGGTTTCGCCCGCAGCCTCACGGCGGTGGATTTGGAATACTTGTTTGCGGAGGATTGAGCCGCTTGCCTTTTAGTGAGAAGCCGCTAATGTGAAGCCATGAGTTCCATCGCCATCATGGACGAGCAGGGCATCCTTTCCTCGCCGAATTTTTTACAACGCGCCTTCAAGCGGCTTTCAAATGAATTGAGCGCCGACGCCGAGGAATGGAGTGCGGCGGTTCAGAGGTTGCGCCGGTTTCAAGACGAGAAGCTGCTCGACAATCCCACGCCGGAAAATCTCAAGGTGCATCGCCGCGCGATTGAAATGTTTATTGCCTTCGGAAGTTTCATCGCCAACGCGACCAAGAGTCCCGAATTTCCCAACCGCGAGACGCACGAAATGGTGGAGGCCACGCTGCAAATCCTGCGCGACGACATGGCACTCTGGCATGGCAGCCAGAATTCCCCGGAGCAGAACGCCCAAATTCTCGCCGCCTGCTTCCCGGCATGAGTCCCGAACTCGAAGCCCTGCTTCGCGCCGATTTTGAGCGGCACAATAGTGAGCCGCAGGATCGCGCCAGGCTGCAAGCTACATTCGAGCGGCTGCTTCAGGATGCGCTTGCCAAATCTCCCGGCACAAATCGCGACCAGTTTCTTGAAGCGTTGCGTCCGCGCGTCATCGAATTCCGCCGCGCCCAGCGCAAAATTTCCAGCCTGCCGCCGCAAGCATGAGCCACAAAACGCGGCTAAAAATTTCCGGGCATCATCGCCTGACCCATGACTGAAAACTCAAACCCGGCGTCCACCGGCCAAAACATCCGGCACACGCACTGGTGGCTGTTGCTGATTGTTTTGATCGGGTTCGGCCTGCGCTGGACGCAGTTTGATTGGGCGCAGGGCTACTGTTTCAACATGCAGGGCGACGGCATTCTCGCGTGGTCCGTGGCCGTGGATTATTCCCAGGGCGAACCGTTGAGCCAATACATCGGCCAACCGAACTACAACGAACACTCCAAGTTGCCGGGGCCGTTGTGGGCGCAATTTTGCCTCGCCGGTTTGCGGCTGGGCGGCTCGCCGGAAGGAATTTTATTTCTCGTCACCGCGTTGAGCACGCTCACGATTTTTCTCGCCTACCTGCTCGGCAAATGGACCGGCGGAATCCGTCTCGGCTTGTGGACGGCTTTTCTGTTCGCGACCTTTCCCCGGGCGATTGCGTTTTCCTCCGGCATTTACAACCCGGATGTGATGCCGTTCTTTGGCACGTTCTTTTTCCTCGCACTCTGGCGGGTCGTGCAACGCGACCGTTCGCGCGCGGCGTTCTGGCTGCCGCTCATCCCGCTGCTCACGCTGCAACTCCACATGTCCGGGCTGATGCTCCTGCCCACGGCGGTCGCGGTGATCGTGCTGGCGGCGGCGCGGGTAAATTTTTTGTGGCTCGGCGCGGGCGTGGTGGCGGGAATTTTATCCTACCTGTCGTATCTCGGCGGCGACATGGCGAACGGCTGGCTCAACACGCGGGGAATGTTCGCGGGCGGCGCGAGCCATTTCTCGGTGGAAGTGCTGAAAATTTTTACGTCCACCGCCGGATTTTTGGTGAGCTGGTCGCCGGGTTGGATTCGCGAGGATCACGAATACGTTGCGCTTGCCAACGCCTGTTTCGGCGGGCTGGCCGGGCTGCTCACGGTTTATTTGCTGTCAACGGCGCTGGCGGCGCTGCTCATCGCGGGAACTTTTTCCGAGGTGCGAAAAGTGGCGCGCAAATTTTCGTGGGCCGCGCGGCGGGAATTTTTTCGCTCGTCCGGGCTGGCGTTTCTCGCCGTGATTTTTCTGCTGCCGTTGGCGTTCTCGCTGTTTGGCGGCAAGGCGTTTCACGCCCGCTACTGCCTCGTTTTCATGGCACCGCTGTATGCGCTGGCCGCCGCTGGGTTGTTAAGTCAGCTTGATGATTTGAAAAAAATCCGCTGGTTCCGCCCGTTGCTCGGCGTGGTCATCGTGGCAAATTTTTACGTTGTCATCGCGTCGAGTCTTTATCAGAAAAGCGTCATTGAGCACGGTGCGGTTTTCACGCCCAGCTTTCGCAAGCTGGAAGCCGTCTA
>JAYVQV010000576.1:0-3639 GCA_043776855.1 Limisphaerales bacterium
GCGCCCAGCGTCCGGTGAACGTCCAGCAACCGCGCCAAGTCTGCCGCGCTCATGTCGTGCGCGTCGAGCAGATGTTGCAACGCGTCCAGCGCCGTGACTTTGGCCGTGTCGAGCTGCGCGTTTTCCTTTTCGTAATTTTCAATCAAGCGGCAGAGCAGGTCGAAATAATCCTCCTGATCGGTCGTCAGTTTGTGGCCGGCTATCGCGTCGGTGATTTCCGTCACGTTCGCAAAATCCACCTTGTCGTGAATCGTGCGCGGCGTGAGCATCCGGCACAACCCGGCGTAATCTTTCGGCAGGCGGGCAAATTCAATTTTCGTCGTTTTCATAATGTGTCTTTCCAGCGGTCCTTGCTGTATTCAGCGTGCGTCATGAAGCGCAAGGTGTAAATGATCTGGCGGTTGTAGTGCGCCGCCGCAATCAGCCGGTAATCGTTCCGGCGGACGTTGAAAATTAACACCGTCCGTCCGCTGCGGACTTTCACGGCATCCGTGTCGGGATAACTCCGCCGCACGTCCACCAGATTGCGCCACGTTGCCGCCTTGACCGTCTTGCGCCAAACGTCCAAGTGCCGCGCCGCCGGAGGATGCGTCCGCCCTGCCGCCACAAGGAACGCTTCTTTGATAATCCGCACGCAGACAATTTGTATTCACACGCCGGGCTTGTCAAACACGATTTGTGCCGGCTGTCGCGCGCCCTTCAAAACGAAAGCTGCACGATGCGTTTCTGAAGCTGGCGGTTCCAGCGGTTGAAATAACTGAACAGCCAAGTTCTTCCAGCCGCGCCAGCAATTCCGGGCGCGCGGCTTTTAATCACGCCACCAGCTTATAGCCGACGCCGTGGACGGTAAGCAGATGTTTTGACTCGCCGCCGTTGTCGCCAAGTTTTTTGCGGAGTTGAACGATGACTTGGTCTAGTGTGCGCGTGGTGCCGTAATAATTGTAACCCCAGACTTCATTCAGCAGCTTGTCGCGCGATAGAACTTCACCGGCGTGCGCATGAAAAATCTGGAGCAGTTTTATTTCCTTGGCTGTCAGTTCCTCGACCACCTTGCCACGCTTGACTTGAAAAGTTTTCGGGTCAATCACCGCCGCGCCAATCTTGAACGGCGATTCATCCGCCGGTTGCGCGGAGGTTGAACCGCCACCGCCGCGCCGCAGCAAGGCCTGGATGCGCGCCAAAAGTTCGCGCACGCCGAACGGCTTGGTCACATAATCATCCGCGCCAAGGTCGAGGCCGATGACTTTATCAATCTCTTGTCCCTTGGCCGTGAGCATGAGGATGGGCGCGGAAATTTTCTTCGCGCGAAGCTGTTTGCAGATGTCGTAGCCGCTCAAACCGGGCAGCATCACGTCCAACACGATGAGCGTCGGCTGAAATTTGGTGACGGCGGCAACGGCTTCGTCACCGCGATTGCACGAGGAAGTTTCGTAGCCTTCGCTTTTCAAAAGCTCCTCCAGCCCCAGCAAAATATGCGGGTCGTCCTCGACGATTAAGATTTTAGTTTTCATTTTTTAATTTCGTAGCAGCCGACGTAAGGAGGCTCATAACTTTTCGGCGGAAATTAGAGCCTCCTTACGTCGGCTGCTACAAAGTCCGTTTTAACGGCAGCCGCAAAACAAAGCAGCTTCCACCGCCATCGCGTAGTTCGTAAACCACATCGCCGCCGTGGGCGCGGGCGATCTGGCGGGCGATGGTCAGGCCAAGCCCGGAACCTTGGATGCCGCTGCCGAGCGAATCGTGCGCGCGATAAAATTTCTCAAACACTTTCTCCTCGCTGCCGCGCGGCACGCCAGAGCCGCGATCCAGCACTTTGATTTCCGCGTGTGGCAGCGGCGATTGTTTTTGCGCGAGCTGCAAACCAATTTCTTTCAGCGGAGCGCCGAGCACCAGCTCGGCTCGCTGTGAACCGTCAACATCATCGCGCCGAGCTGGTGCTCGGCGCTCCGGCACGACGGAATATTTTTCCGCGTTGGACAACAAGTTGACAATGATTTGCGACAGCGCGTCGGCATCGCCGCGAACGGAAATTGGCGTGGATGGAAGTTCGTAATCAAGTTTGAATCCGTTCGCCTCCAGATGCGGGCGGAAGGTTTCCGCCGTGGTGCGGACAATCTCTGCCAAATCACACGGCTGGAAATTATATTTCTTCTCGCCACTTTCCATGCGCGAGAAATCGAGGACGTTGTTGATCAGTCGCGTGAGCCGCGCGGCCTCGGCGGTGATGATGTTCAGGTAGGAACGCTGTTTCGCTGCATCGGAAACGCGGCCTTCGGCGAGCAGTTCGGAGAACATGCGGATGGAAGTTAGGGGCGTTTTCAGTTCATGCGAGACGTTGCTGACGAAATCAGTTTTCTGCCGCGCGAGTTTTAATTCGGAATTCAGGCTGCGAACGATGAGCCAGCTTCCCACGCCAATCGCCAGCAACAGCACGGCGATGAGCAGGCCAAGCGTGAGCTTCGTCGTGTGTGCGGCCTGTGTGAGCGCGGCGGGATTGACCAGATACGCGGCGATTTCCCAATGCGGCAGTGCGTCCCCGATTTCCGTGGCGACGAACGGATGCTTCCAATTCGCCGTAAAATCTGGGCGTGAAGAAATGACCGGCTTGGCGTTGTCATCGAGCAACACGAGGCAGATTTCATTTTGTAATTCACTGCCGGGTTGCACGAGGTCGCGCAAGCCATCCACGACGCGGTTGAGATTCAGTTGCGCGCCGAAAATAAAATCCGGTTCGCGATTAAGCCGGTGCCAGAACATCAGCTTGAGTTTGTTCTGGAGAAAACGTGCCAGCAGCCCGTCGGTTTCGTCGCCGACGAACTGGGCAAACTCGGCTTCGGCGGGAACGACGCGGGAGAGGTTAATGTTTTGCTCGGCTGAAACATTGGCGGTCTGGCTCTGAATTTCCGTCTTGAGCATCTGGTTTTGCGGACTGACGGCACGGGACTGCGCGCTTTTGTAATTCAAACCATTTTGCGCTGACTGCCCGGCGAAATCTTTTTTGGCGGCGGCATCGGCAAACGCCAGCGTGTCTCTCTGCGCGGTGGCGGCGGCAAGGGTGATGGTGTCGGCACGTTGTTCGGACGCGGCCTGCGATTTTGGCGCGCTGCTGGAGGAAAAATAATTCCGCCCGGAACCGTTCGCCGATCCCAGCGGCGACTGGGAATTGCGCGCCAGTGAACCGCTGCCATTGGCGGTGACATTCGCGTTGTTGAAGCTGCCGTAAATTTCCACGGCCTCGCGGTTGCCGAGAAAGCGGGTGTTATCCGCCACGAATGATTGCGCCTCCTTTCGCGCATCGGCGACGGCGGGTGAAAGAATTTTTCCCGACCGGGTGACGCAGAAGCCAACCTCGGCCAGCGGCCAGCTTTGGCGGATTTGACCGTCGAATTGCGAGCCGAACTCGCTTGCAGTCTTCCCAGCGGCGAGCGATTCCACCTGTGAACCGAATTCCTGCTGCTGCTGCGCGAGCCGACTGGAAATGTTTTCGGCAATCGAATCGGTCACGCGTTGGCAGAGCAGGGACTGCTGGCGTTCGAGCAAAAACTGCTGGTCGCGCAGCGAGCGCACGGCCAGCCACGCGAGCACGAGGCTGGGCAGCAGCACAGCGAGCACGAAGATGACCGCAATTTTTTTCATTTG
>JAYVQV010000577.1:0-3605 GCA_043776855.1 Limisphaerales bacterium
CGCCGTTGAAGAAATCTCCCTTGCCGCCCATCCGCCCGAGGCCGCCGCTGAATCCGCATAAAGATTTCCGGCGCGGGTAATTTTCTGGAACTGGTGGACAGGGTTGCGCGGCGATTCTGTTTGCCTGCGAAGCCGGCACTTTGTGGCGTGGAAAATTTTCGTCCCGCACGCGGGATGAGAACCGCTGCCGCTCAATCCGCGTTCGGATAGGAGCCGAGAATCTTTACGAAGTTGCAATGCTCGCCGAGAACCTTGATGGCCTTGGCGACTTTCGCATCTTGAAAATGTCCGTCGCAATCAATGAAGAAGAAATACTCCCACGCCTTGCGCTTGCTGGGGCGGGACTCGATTTTCGTCATGTTGATCTTGAACTTGCGGAACGCGGCGATGGCCTCGTGCAACGCGCCGGATTTGTCGGCCACGCTGATCATCAAGCTCGTGCGGTCGTTGCCGGTCGGCTGGCTGCATTGGCGGCCGAGGACGATGAAGCGGGTGACGTTGACGGAATTATCCTGGATGTCCTGCGCGAGAATTTTCAGGCCGTATTTTTCTGCGGCCAGAACGCCACCGAGCGACGCGGTGAATTTATTTTGTGATGCCAGTTCTGCCGAGCGGGCGTTGGACGAGGCTTCCACGATTTCGACGCGCGGCAGATTTTTCGCCAGCCAGCCCCGGCATTGCGCGAGCGACTGCGGATGGACGTAAAGTTTTTTGATCTTCGACAGCGGCGAATTGCTCATCAGGCATTGCTGGATGCGCAGGACGATCTGCGAAACGATTTTCAGATCGCTGTCCACGAACATATCCAACGTGTGCGTGACGACGCCTTCGGTGGAATTTTCTACGGGCACGACGCCGTAGTCGGCGGTTTTTTTGGAAACTTCCGTGAACACATCGCCGATGGTTTTCTGCGCGGAGTAATTCAGGCTCGCGCCGAATTTTTGGATGGCCGCCTGATGCGTGAACGTCGCCTCCGGCCCAAAATACGCGATGGTCATGCTCTTCTCCAACGCGAGCGCGCTGGACATGATCTCGCGGTAGATGGCGCGGAGTTGTTCGTTGGTGATGGGGCCGGCGTTGTGGCCGCAGACACGGTCGAACACGGCGCGTTCACGGTGCGGCGCATAGATTTCATCGCCCGCCGCGAGTTTGATTTCGCCGATGGCGAGCACATGGCGCGTGCGTTCGTTGAGCAGGCGGACGATTTGGGCGTCCAGCTTATCAATCGCGTGGCGATGTTCGGGGAGACTCATTTTCTTGGAATGAAGAATGAAGAATTATGAATGAAGAATCAAATTTGTTTCGCCAGCCACGCTTCAATGTTTTTGCGCTGGCTTCAAATCTTCTTCGCTCGGACTTTCCATGACAATGGTGTGAAGTTCATCTTCAAAAACAATGATTTGTTTTCCATCAAACTGAACTTCTTTTGAATTGGTTGTCGGACTGGATGAATCTTTTTTCATCATGCGCTTGAAAGTAAAACGATAAACGTCCTTGCTTCCGTTTCTCCCGACAAATGACCATTTGAGATCATGTTCTTGACCGGGCGTTGTGCTGACAATGCCTCCGACATAACCCGGATAAGTATTGTCGGAAGCTAAATCCACACCACTTGTGCGCACGCCTGAACCAATTTTTCCTTCGTAACAAACAACCTTTGTTTTCAAACGAGCTGGCTGGTTGGTCACGAGTTGTGCATTCACGCAAACTGCGATTGCGAATGAAATCAAAATTAAAAATGTTTTCATCTTGAAAAATTTAAGCATAAACCAGCCGCCCGCGCGGCTGCGGGATTTCCAAGCCGTCGTCTTTCGCGGTTTTGAGCCAGAACTTGATGGCGGCCTCGGCGTTTTTGATGGTTTCCTGCCGCGTGCCGCCGTGCGCCATGCAGCCGGGCAGTTCCGGCACATCCACCACATAGGCGTCGTCTTCCGCGCTCCAACGAGATTCCAATTTGTAGTTGCTTGCCTTCACACATCAATGATGCCGCGCCTTTTCATCAATCGAAACGACGTGCAGCGGGCTGATGGTGTGCGAAATCCCCTTCTGATCAATGACCGCGATGAGCTTGGGATGGACAGCAATGAAGTCCCGGTGCGGCACGTTGATTTTTTTGCCGCTGGAAAGTTCCAGCGTGAACGGATGAAAACCGTTCTCCATCCGGCTTCTGATCTGTTCAATAATCATGCTGGCAATCTACCGTTTCGCTTGCGGGAAGCAACCGGCAACTTCGGGGCGGAAAACTCCGCGAGGTTTTGGACTGCGGTCCCGATGTATCGGGACCGCTTTTCCACCGCCAGCCTTTCCGGTCGAAAAGCGGCAGAGGGCTGCCGCAGTCCAAGACGCTACCGCGCGCAATGTTTCCACACTGAATTTTCTCGGAGTTTATGTGCGATGCTATGCGCCGGTTGCTGTCACAAACGAAATTCCTTGTAGAAATTTATTGCCCCGTCCGGTGGCTCGCGTATTATCCACGCTCCATTTTGTCGGGTGACGGCGAGCGTATTCGTCGAACATTTTCCCAAGGCAAAAAGCAGTTAAAACGATTGATTTATGAGCGCTGAAGTTAAACCGCATAATTCGCCCAACCGCGAATACACCCTCGAACGCACCCGCAACATCGGCATTGCCGCGCACATTGATGCCGGCAAGACGACGACGACCGAGCGTATTCTTTTTTACACCGGCCTGATTCACAAGATCGGTGACGTGGATGACGGCAATACCGTGACCGACTGGATGGAGCAGGAAAAGGAACGCGGCATCACGATCACGTCCGCCGCTGTCACTTGCTTCTGGACGCAGAAAACGGCCAAGGCGGGCGAGGATGCAATTTACAAGGCGTTCAACAACATTCCGCATCGCGTGAACATCATTGATACGCCGGGTCACGTGGATTTCACCGCCGAAGTGGAACGCTCGATGCGTGTGCTGGATGGCGCGGTCGCTGTGTTCTGCGGTGTCGCGGGTGTGCAGCCGCAGTCCGAAACCGTCTGGCGTCAGGCGACGAAATATAATGTTCCACGCATTGCGTTCGTGAACAAGATGGATCGCATGGGCGCGAATTTTTACAACGCGCTGGACGATATGCGCAACAAGCTCAAGGCTTATGCGTTCCCGATTTTCCTGCCGTTGGGCCAGGGGCCGGTCGAAGCCGAAGGTAAACCGGTTGAAGGCGGCTTTGAAGGCGTGATTGACCTCGTCAATCAGAAGGTAATTTATTGGGGACCGTCGGAAGCGAACGAAGGTTTGAATTACGAGATTCGCGAAATCGCCCCGGCGGATCAGGAAAAGGCCAAGGCGGCGCTGGCGGATTTGATTGACGCCGTCTCCAACAAGGACGACGAAATCGCGAACCTCGTGCTGGAAGAAAAGCCGATCACCCCGCAGGTTTTGAAGGCGGCCATTCGCCGCCTCACTTGCAAGATTGAGTTCGTGCCCGTGCTGTGCGGTTCAGCGTTCAAGAAAAAAGCCGTGCAGGTTTTGGTGGACGCCGTCATTGATTACCTCCCCAGCCCGATTGACATTCCCGGCGCGACCGGTCATGAACTGGGCACGGATGTGGTTGTCAATGTGCCGACGACTGATAATGCGAAATTCTGTTC
>JAYVQV010000578.1:0-3595 GCA_043776855.1 Limisphaerales bacterium
GCGATGAAGCCGCGTTCCGCGAGCTTGCGGCAAAGCGCCATCATGTTTGCCGTGCTGCCGCCCGTGCCGTGCATGGCAATGACCACGGGGCGGCGTCCGAAAAAATTCGTGGATGCCAGCAACACGCCCGGAACACGATTCTGCGCGTCAGACGCGAAGGAAAAATGAAACTGCGCAATGCCGTTTGTGGCGGAAACGCTCTCAACCTGCGGCGACAGCGCGACGCGCGGCCGATCAATGAGCTTTAGAAAATCCGCGCGCGAGTTCGGGTGGGCGCAACCCGCCGCAAGGCAGGCAGCAACGCACAACAGTAAAAGGGGAAGGCGTTTCACGCCGTCGTGTTTCGGCTTTTTCGAATAAAAACACAAGCAAAAATCCGCGCCGCTTTGTATCTTCCGCCGGACAAAATGATTTCCGTGATTGAAAATGAAGCGGCGGGCGCGGGCATTGACCTGGTGAAACAGGTCGAAGAAATCTTTTCGCCCACGGGCATCCTGTCGCGCGCAAAAAATTTCGAGTTCCGTCCGCAGCAGCAGGAAATGGCCGTGGCCGTGGCACGAGCGCTGGCGAACCAAGAGCATCTCGCAGTCGAGGCGGGAACGGGTGTCGGCAAGTCGCTGGCGTATCTGGTTCCGGGAATTTTGTTCGCCGTCGCGCAGAAAAAGAAGGCCATCATCTCCACGCACACCATCAATCTTCAAGAGCAGCTTTCGGAAAAAGATTTGCCCATGCTCGCGGGTGTGCTTGGCTCGCTGAAGGAGCCGGTGAAATTTTCTTACGCCATGCTGAAGGGCCGCGCGAATTATCTCTGCACACGCCGACTGCAAAAGGCGATGCAGCAATCGGGAAATCTTTTTACGTCGAGCGAGGCGGAGGAATTGCAGCGCATCTACGAATGGTCGAAGGAAACCAAGGACGGCAGCCTTTCTGATTTTGAAATCGAGCCGGATGGAAAAGTCTGGTCGCAGGTCTGTTCCGAGCGCGGGCTTTGCTCGCCGAAAACGTGCGGGCATCAATCCGACTTTGCGCGCGACCATGACGTTTGTTTTTTTCAGCGCGTGCGGAACCGGATTCTCTCGGCGGATGTGGTGATTCTGAATCACACGCTTTTTTTTACGCTGCTTGGCGGTGTGGATGAGGAGATGGAGGGCGGCATTCTTTTCAAAAACGACTTCGTGATTTTTGACGAAGCGCACACGATGGAGAACGTTGCGTCGCGGCACATTGGCTTGAGCGTTTCCAGCGGGCAGGTGCGTTATGCGCTGAACCGGCTGTGGAATCCGCGCACGGAAAAAGGCCTGCTCGCCACGCTGCGGCAGGGCAAAGCGGTGTCGCTGGTCGCGGACATTTTGGGCGAGTCGGACAAATTTTTCGAAAACGTCGAGCGCGCGTGCGAGGAAATTCAGGCGACGACACCCAAGAAAAGTTTCGGCTCAACCGAGTCCCGCCCCACCAAGCGCGAGTGGAAAGAGCTGCGGATTCGCCGCGCGGAACTGGTGAAGGACAACGTGACGCTGCCGATTCAAAGATTGCGCGAGGCGGTGAGCGAACTCGTGAAGGCGAGCGAGGACAAGGAGATTGGCCAGGAGCTGATCGAGTGCAATCGCAAGCTGGGCGAATTAAAAATTGAGGTTGCAGAATTCTTGAACCAAGAAGCCGACGACCACGTTTATTGGGTCGAGCGCGGCGGCAAGACGCAACGAAATCTTTCGCTCAACGCTGCGCCGGTGGATGTCGCCGAGTATTTGCGACGACGTTTATTCGAGACGGACACGAGCGTCATCATGACGAGCGCGACTTTGGCAATTTCAGCGGAGAAGTCAGAAGTCAGAAGTCAGAAGTCAGAAGTTGAAAAATCCCGATTGAAATCAGCGAAGGCGCAAAGTGGATTGAATTATTTCAGTAAGCGCGTCGGCTGTGAGTCCGCCACACAGCTACAAGTCGGCACGCCGTTCGATTACGAGCGGCAGATGAAAATTTTCACCGTCAAAAAAATGCCCGACCCGCGTGAGGCCGGTTATTCCGATGCGCTCATTCATTGGGTGGAACATTTCGTAAAGCAGACGCATGGCAAGGCGTTCGTGCTGTTCACGAGCTACAAGCTGATGCAGGAAGTCGCCGACCGGATGCAGCCGTTCTTCGACAAGCTCGGCCTCGAACTTATCGTGCAAGGCACCGGCACGCCGCGCTCGACGATGCTGGAACGCTTCAAGGAAGACGTGGACTCGGTGCTCTTCGGCACGGACAGTTTTTGGCAGGGCGTGGATGTGCCGGGCGAGGCGTTGAGCAACGTCATCATCACGCGACTGCCGTTCGCGGTGCCGGATCATCCGCTGATCGAGGCGCGAATCGAAGCGATTGAGGCGCGCGGCGGAAATTCCTTCGGCGAATTTTCTTTGCCGGAAGCGATCCTGAAATTTCGTCAAGGCGTCGGGCGGCTCATCCGCACGAAGACGGACACGGGCATCGTGGTGGTTTTGGATAATCGCATCCTCACGAAGCAATATGGGCAAAGTTTTTTGGACGCGCTGCCGAAATGTCCGGTGGAGATTGTGTGATTTGGACGATTTAATTTGACCTATGACTGTGGCGCGGATGTGACGCCGACGGATTGCGCGCCAGCGTCTTGGACTGCGGCAGCCCTCTGCCGCTTTTGCCCCGTAGTTGTTTCGCTGCCAAAGCGGCAGAGGGCTGCCGCAGTCCAAGACACGCGGAGGTTTGTTCCTGGCTTGAAAATTCGGCCAAACTTTTTATTGAGCGGATCTAAAAATGCGCCCCCTAAAGATGCCGCAGGAGCGCGTGATAGACATCCGTTGATTCCATTTCGCCTGCACCTTGAAGTTCCGGTTGCTCCGTGATGAACACCGGCCAGTCTTTTTTGTCCGCCGGGCGGCGACCGTGCGAACCTTTCACCAGCGTGGCGTCGAGCGGAATCACATCCATCAACATACGGAAGCCGAGTTTCTTTTGCAGCAAGCGCCACGCAATTTTCAGTTTTGGCAGCGGAATTTTTTGGTCGAGAAATAATTCCACCGGGTCGTAGCCGGGCTTGCGATGGATGTCCACGGTGCGAGCAAAGTCCGGCGCGCGGGCATCATTGAGCCAGTAGTAGTAGGTGAACCACGCGTTCTCCCTGGCGACGGCAATCAGGTCGCCCGCGCGGGAATGAGCAATGCCGGCGGCAGCTTTCTCCGGGTCGCCTAAAATAAATTCCACGCCGGGAGTTATTTCCAGAAGCGCGCGCACAGATTTTTCCAGCGAAGCATCATTCAAATAAATATGCGCGACCTGATGATCGGCGACGGCGAAAACCTTGCTCGCACCGGCGTCGAGAATTTCGCGGCCGAGTTCTTCCTTCACCGTCAGCCAGCCCTGCTCGCGAAAAATCCGATTGAGATGGATGGGCGTATCTACGTTAGTTATGCCGTATTCGGAAAGCAGAACAACCTTCACGCTGCGCTTGGAAAAATAATCCAGCAAGTCGCCGACGATGGCGTCAATCGCACGGAGGTCGGGAATGATGGCGGGGTTTATCTCGTAGCAGCCGACGTGAGGAGGCTCTAACTTTGTTTCTTCTTTTGATTTGAGCCTCCTC
>JAYVQV010000579.1:0-14192 GCA_043776855.1 Limisphaerales bacterium
TGGAGAGACCATTGAGGTTGAGTTTAACTTTTGCCATACGTTTCCTTGTTGGTTGCGGCAAAGTTAAAGCGTCGTAAAATACCCCACTGTCGTAATTGAGTCCCGGTGCATCATAGTCAGCCATAACGTGCCTAGGTTGTTGTTGGTTCGTTTCCTTTTTAATTCCGTTCCGAAAAATCTTCAATCGTTTTTTCAGAAAAGTTATCCACAACCGTCATGGGCAATGCTTCTTTTTCTAAAACCAGTTCACGCCGCGATAAATCCAGTTGATGATTCCCTGATTCCAAGTCCACCCGCGCCGAATCCTGACTTGGATTTACGGATTCCTGACTAGGAATTGCGGATTCCTGATGAAGTTTTCCAAATCCTACCTCATCGCCACGATTCTGATTCAGCCCGCGCCGTCCGCTGACTTGGATTTGTGGAAGTGAGCATACTCCCCGACGAAACCAGAACTGGTTTCCCCAAAACCCAACGATTCTTGACGAAACCACAACAACGATTCACGAAACCTGACCAAGATTTTACGATTCTTGATTAAATTTGGCGATTTTGGGCAGAAAACTCGTGTTTTTAGCGGTTTATCGGCAAAAAGTGCCATTTTCCCTCAAAAAAGCTCCGGCTGCCGGTTAAATGATTCAATGGTAGGGCTGACTTCCTTTTTCAATCAACTAAACGCAAAGCGTCCTTTGGAAACGGAGGCTGCTTTTTAATGAAAACGCTGGACAAAATTTGGCGGCAGAGGAGTATTCCATCAAATCTCTGGGGTTCAAAATGCCAAATAATTTTTCAGCAACGGATAATTTGCTTGTCCGTAAAAGTGGCGAGTGGGCAAAGCGAAAACACCACTATCTGAATAATTATTGCGGCATCACCACCAATGCGATGCGGAACAAATTCAAGCTGGTTTATTTGGATGTCATGGCGGGTCCGGGCAGATGTTGGATAGAAGAGACAAGCGAAGAATTTCCCGGCTCGCCGTTAGTTGCGCTCAACCACGACTTTTCAGAATACATTTTTATCGAAGACGATACGGAATCGGTGAGCGCCCTAAAACAGCGCGTCGCCAATCATCCCAAAGCAAATAAAATTAGAATCATTTCAGAAAACTGGATGGATGTCGTCGAGTCAGGAAAGTTGAAATTTAATGATGCCACGCTCGTCGTCGCGTTCGTTGATCCAACCGGGATTTCGCAAACACCGCTCGCGGCTATGAAAAAACTGGCGCAAAGTCCGCGAATTGATTTACTCCTTACCATCCAATATCGGCTCGGCATTACTTGGAATGTGCCGCAATATCGAAAATCAAAAAGCGGGCAAACCGCGCTTGATAATTTTCTTGGCGATCAAAGCTGGCACGATTGGGAAAATAAAGAAGCCGGTGAATTTGGTCGTTTGGCTGTTGAACACTTCTGCGACAGATTTCAACAAGAAGAAGGTTTCATCGGCACGCGTCATGTGCCGATTCCTGAAACCAATCCATTATATCGTTTCACTCTTTTCAGCCGCCATCCGCTCGGAGAAAATTTCTGGCTGAAAGTTTTGAAAATAAACGAAAAAGGTCAGCGCGAATTATTTTAACAACTGATTCGACTTGGACTGTTTTTGTCCTATCGTCTGTGAGAAGGTATTTCAATGAGCGCCAATTCAAAAATCGAATGGACGGATGCGACGTGGAATCCGGTTCGCGGCTGCACCAAGATCAGTCCCGGTTGTCTGCATTGCTACGCGAAAACTTTTTCGGAAAGATTTCGCGGCGTGCCCGGCCATCCCTTTGAACAGGGATTTGATCTCCGCCTCGTGCCGGAAAAACTCGGCGACCCGTTGCGCTGGTCAACACCGCTGCGGATTTTCGTCAATTCCATGAGCGATTTGTTTCATCCCAAAGTGCCGGATGATTACATCGTCAAAGTCGCGCGCGTGATGACTGCTGCAAATTGGCACACCTATCAAGTGCTCACCAAACGCGCCGACCGGATGCAGAAATTATTGAAAGGCAAACTGCGTTTCGCGGCGGAGCAGGTGCATATCTGGTGGGGCGTGAGCGTGGAAAATAAAGAACACGGTTTGCCGCGCATTGATTTGTTGCGCGACACACCGGCGCAAGTCCGCTTCTTAAGCGTCGAGCCGCTGCTGGAAGATCTGGGCGCGATGAATTTGAAAAACATCCATTGGGTGATTGTCGGCGGCGAAAGTGGGCCGGGCGCGCGTCCGATGAACGCCGAATGGGTGCGGAACATCCGTGCGCAATGTCGCGGCGCAAAAGTGGCGTTCTTTTTCAAACAATGGGGCGGTGTCCGCAAAAAAGAAACCGGTCGGGAATTGGACAAGCGCACTTATGATGATTTACCCGAACGACAAAACGTTTCCGTGCCCGATTTGGAATTCCGTCGAAACACTTTGGAACGCTTGGAATTGGTTTGATCCATGAACAAACTTCTCTTCGGTGACAATTTGAAATGGCTGCGGGATGCGAAAATTTTTCCCGATGCAAGCGTTGACCTCGTTTATCTCGACCCGCCGTTCAATTCCAATGCGGATTACAACGTCCTGTTCCGCGAGGCGTCCGGCGCGGCGAGTCAGGCGCAGTTTCACGCCTTCACGGATACTTGGAATTGGGCGGACGCGGCGCAGACCTTCGCCGAGTTTGTGGACAACTGCCCGAACACCGCCGTCGTGGAAATGGTGGAGGCGTTGCATTCGTTCCTCAAAAATTCGCCGATGATGGCGTATCTGGCGATGATGGCTCCGCGCTTGGTGGAACTGCATCGCGTCCTCAAACCCACCGGCAGCCTGTATCTGCATTGCGACCCGACGGCGAGCCATTATCTGCGAATGTTGTTGGATGGAATTTTTGGCTCAAAGAATTTCAGAACGGAAATTGTATGGAAACGCAGCAGCGCACATAGCGATACAAAACAAGGAAGAAAACAACACGGAAGAATTCACGATGTCATTTTGTTTTACTCTAAAAGCGATGATTGGAAATGGAATCCAACCTTCATGCCTTACGACGAAGAATATGTTGAAGCTTTTTACAATCGAACTGAAGCAAAGACTGGACGCAAATATCGCTTGAGTGATTTAACAGCAGCTAAACCGGGCGGTGATGTGTCTTATGAATTTCATGGCACATATCCATACAAAGGACGCTTTTGGGCATACTCAAAAGCAAACATGGAAAAGTTTTTTACAGAAGGTCGCCTTGAATTTCCTAAAAGTGGTGGGCCACCGCAATTCAAAAGATACTTGGACGAAATGCCAGGCGTAGCTTTGCAAGACTTATGGACAGACATTAAACCGATTCACGCAATTTCGGCAGAACGTCTTGGTTATCCAACGCAAAAGCCGCAGGAATTACTTGAAAGAATTTTAGAAACTAGCAGCAACAAAGGCGACATCGTGCTCGACCCGTTTTGCGGTTGCGGCACAACCATTCACGCGGCGCAAAAACTTGGCCGGCAGTGGATCGGCATTGATGTCACTTACCTCGCCATCAATCTCATCAAGAACCGGCTCGAAAATGCCTTCGGCGAACGCGCGCAGTTTGAAGAGCGCGGCCAGCCCACGGATTTTGAGAGCGCGAAGGCGCTGGCGGAACTGGACAAATGGCAGTTTGAACAGTGGGCGTTGTCGCTGGTGAAAACGAGTTCGTTCAAGGAAGGCGAGGGCAAGGGCGCGGATCGCGGCGTGGACGGCCATATTTATTTTTACGAGGCGAAGAACCAGCGGGAAAAGATTCTCGTGCAGGTCAAAGGCGGCGGCGTGAAGCGCAGCGACGTGTCCACATTGTTGGGCGACGTGAACAATCAGAAATTTGCCGCAGGTGTCTTCATCACTTTGGAAAAACCGACGAAGCCGATGCGCGAGGAAGCAGCGGATGCGGGACGTTACGAATCCAAACTGTGGCATGACCGGGATTATCCCAAAATCCAGATTCTGACGGTCGAAGGTTTGATGAACAAGACTGAGCGGCTGGATGCGCCGCCGCGAACGAATCCCTTCGCCAAGGCGGAAATTGACGCCGGCGAGCAGCCGAAGCAAGTGGGTTTAATAGACTAAAAGGAAAAGGATCTGTCCTGCTTTAATAAAGGGGTCAGTCCTAACCGTCATTCAAAAATTGTAGCTGATGCCCGCGTGGACGAAGATGGAACTGCTCAAGTCCAGTTCCACGCTGCGCCCGCCGAAGTTGTGGTCGTAAGTGCCGATGTCCTGGTATTGCACGCCCGCCTCCACCGACCAGCGGTCGTTGAACTGATAGCGCGCATCCAGCCCGATAAAAAATCCGGCGAGCAAACTCACATCATCGCCGCCACCGTTCACGAAGGTGGAGCCGCCGCCGCCGGGCAGCGTCAAGGTTTCGCGCCACGCGGCGTTCGCCTGGATCAAACCCACGGCGAGGCCGCCGGAAAGATGCAGGCTTAATTTTTTGGTGGGCAGATATTCAACGTAAGGCCCGATGCGAAAGCCCCAGAGGTTCGCGTCAAAATCCTGCTGCACGATGAAGCTGGCCGAGGCCGGAGTTCCCGGCACGGATCCGTTGCGCGGATAATTCAGCACGAAGGACGGCCCTTGAAAGCTGCCTTGATACGGCTGGCCAGGGGATGCGGACGGCGGCGTGGTTCCCGGCGTGTAGCCGTAGGTGTCCGTCACCGGCGTGAGGGAAACGCCAAAGGTGCGGTTGTGGGAAAAATCCACGGGCATCCAGTTCACGGCCACCGTCAGCCCGTAATAAATCTGCCGCCACTCGTCGCGGCCCAGCTCGTAGTTGTAGGCCACCTCCACGCCGACGTAAGGTGAATCATCCTCCTTGGAATTCTGCCCCGGCATTCCGGTCGCATCCGTGCGGTGAAAATCAATCGTGTTCGCGCCGGAGGCGTCCACCTGGTTCGCGGCGTCGTAGCCCCAATACCAAGTATAGCCGTCCGTGCTGCCGCTCTTGTCGGCGAACACATAGCCGTCGGCGTAATTGTAAGCGTCGCCGTGCGGCGTGAAGCGCGGCGTCTTCAGCGGCGCGTTCGGCGCGAACGTGCTGCCCACGCCTTTGAATCCGCCGCTGATGTTCAGCCCGAACCGCAGCGAAACCGTCACGCGGTTGGTCGTGTTCAGATACGGCGTCACCCCCGGCTCCGCCGAAACGGTCGTGGCCAAAACCAGCGCGCCCGTCACCGGAACCCGCCAGCTTTTAAGATTGTTTTGCTTCATGACAATTTAGAATTCAATTCAGTTTTTAATGACACGGTAGAACCGGTTGGTCACGGACATCGGCAAGCTTTCCGTCTTCGGCGGGCCGTCGTCATACCATTGCGTGACATTCGCGCTCGCGGTGACGCTCGGCGTGGCTACTTTCCACGTCGTCAGGTCGCTGCTGTAAATGACCGTGTAAGTCTTGCCCGGCACCGAGACGAACTCGATGACGAACCGCGTGCCGTTCGTGCGCGTGTCCGTGAAAATCTTGTCAATGTTCACCGAGCCGTTCGTGCCGACGTTGCCCGCCGGAGCCGGAATGATCGGCACCACTTGCAACGTGTTCGTGAACGGCACGCGCGCCGGGTCGTAAAATTCCAGGATCAAGCTGACATGATTGCTCGGGTCGAGCGGTGAATTGTATTGCACATACGGCACGCCGCCGTTGGTTCCCGTGGCGTTCCACAGAGACACGTTCGGCGTCAGCACCGTGACGTAGAGTTGGAAGCCGGCGACCGTGCCATTGCCCATGTTCGTCACGATGACCGTCTCTTCATACAAGCCGGTTTGCGGATTGAAGATCGGCGTGCCTTGCAGCCACGCGAACTGCGCGAACGAAACAATCGTCAACGCCTGCGACGCGGGCGCGACGCCGGTGTTGTTCGTCGAGTTCGGGTCGAGCGTGTCCGCAATCGCCGAAGCGATGTTCGTGAACGTGCCGAGGTTCGGCGAATTCACGGTGATGAAATAATTCGACGTCGCGCCCACGCCCAGCGCGCCAATCTTCGGCCAGCGGATGATGCCGTTGCTGTTCACGCCGCCCGAGGTCGCGCCGATGAAGATAAAGCTCGGCGGCAACAGGTCGCTCGCGAACGCATTCGACGCGACGCTCGGTCCGGCGTTGCTCAAGATGAGCGAGTAAACAAAGTTGCTGCCTTGCACCACATTCGTCGGGCCATACAGCAGCACCACCAAATCAGCGTAGGGAACCACTTTCGTTGCCACGCGCGCTTTGTTCAACGTGCCGTTGTTGTTCGTCAAATTCGGATCCGGCGTCGGCGAGGTGGACAGCACAATGTTCGTGAACGTGCCGCTCAACGGCGCGGTGAGCGCGAGCGTGAAGTTCACGGACTGGCCGTTCGTCAACGTCAGCGCGGGCCACGTCACCGTGTTGCTCGCCGCCGAATAAGTGAAGCCAGCCGACGCTGTCTGGAAGGTCGAGCCGGGCGGCAACTTGTCTTGCACAATCACATTCGTCGCGGTGGAAGGCCCGGCGTTTGTCGCGGTGATGACGTAATTCACCGTGCCGCCAGCGGCGACATTCGTGCCGCCGTCTTTGAACGCCTGCACGTCGGCGAGCGCGGTGATGGCCGTGCGCGCTTGCGAGTTTGTCGCCGTGCCGTTGTTGTTCGTCGGGTTCGGATCAAACGCATCCGACGTGGCAAACGCGATGTTCGTGAACGTGCCGCCTTCCAGCGAGAACGCCGTCACGGTGAAATTCGTCTTCGTGTTCGGCGCAAGCTTGAACGCGGACCACGTCACGAGGTTGCTCACGACCGTCACATTCGCCGGCGTGGCGCTGACGAACGTGAAGCCATTCGGCAATTGATCGCTGACCAAAACATTTGTCGCGATGCCCGTGCCGAGGTTCGTGATGGTGATGGAATAAACCAGGTTGGAACCAGCCACGCCGTTCGTCGGGCCGGTCTTGAACACCGCGAGGTCAGCGATGATCGGTGTGCCAACCGTGATGCTCACCGTGGCCGTCGCGCTGTCCGTCGTGCCGTCGTTCACGCGGAACGTGAACGTATCAACGCCCGTGAAATTATTCGTCGGCGTGTAAGTCAACGTGCCGGTGTTCGTGTTCAGCAACGTCAGCGTGCCGCCACTCGGCGCGCTCACGATGATGTAGGTCAACGCATCGCCATCCGCGTCGCTGCCCGTGAGCGTGAGCGGCTTGGCGGTGTTGAACGGCGTCGTGGTGCTTTGCGGATTTGCCACCGGCGCGCGGTTCGTCACGGTGATGGTGATGAGCGCGGAATTAGTTCCGCCAAATCCATCCGTGATGACGTAGCCAATCGTCGCCGTGCCGATGAAATTATTTGCCGGAGTAAAAACCACGTTCGTGCCGGAGATATTCGCCGTGCCGTTCGTCGGCGCGACGGAAACAATCGTCAACGCATCGCCATCCGGGTCGCTGTCATTCGCCAGCGCGGGAATAGTAATGGCGACATTCTTCGGCGTGCTGCCGGAATCGTTGTTCGCCACCGGCGGACGATTCGTGATGCTCGTCACAACCGGCGGGCTGAAATTATTCGTCGGTGTCGGGTCGAGCGTCGGGCCGCCGACCGTGGCGATGTTCGTCACCGCGCCGCGCGTCACGGCTTTCACCGTGAGCGCGAGATTCGTCGTCGCATTCACCGCGAGCGTTCCGAGGTTAGACCAGATGACTTGGTTAATTGCGTTCGTCGTCGTGGACGGAACGGCGCTCACAAAAACAATTCCACTCGGCAAACTGTCCGTCACCGCGAAGTTCGCGGCGGTGGACGGCCCAAGGTTCGTCACGGAAATCGTGTAGGTGAAGTTCGCGCCGAGCGCGGTCGCCGCCGCGCCGGACTTGCCAACCGCGAGGTCAGCCACCGGGGTCACCGGTGTGCGAACAACGGAGTTGGTCGAGGAACCATTGTTGTTGTTCGTGTTTGAGTCCGGCGTGGACGACGTGCTAAAGGCGATGTTCGTCAGCGTGCCGCTGGCGGGCGCGGTGAGCGTGACGGTGTAATTCGTCGTCGCGCCGCCGGGCAATGTCACCGCGTCCCACACGATGACATTGTTGCTGATGAAATAATTTCCCGATGCCACCGGCGCAGTCGCACCGAGCGGCAGACGATCTTGCACGAGAACATTCGCCGCCGTGGACGGGCCAGCGTTCGTGGCCGTGATGGAATAATTCACCGTGCCGCCCGCGAGAACATTCGTGCTGCCGGTCTTGAACACCGCGACATCCGCGAGCGCCGAGACGGTCGTGACAACTTGCGCGTTGGTGAGCGAGCCGTTGTTGTTGGTCGCGTTCAAATCTGGCGTGATGGAAATTCCCGACGCAATGTTCGTGAACGTGCCGCCTTCAATCGCCAGCAACGTCACGGTGAAATTCGTTTTGCCATTCGCAGGCAGGATCGGAATCGTCCACGTCACGAGATTTCCATTCGTGCTGCCGCCGCCCGATGCGCTGACGAAGGTGTAGCCCGCATCAAGCGCGTTCGTCACGACGACATTCGTCATGCTGGCCGGGCCGAGATTCGTGACCGCGACGGTGAACGTGAGATTATTTCCCGCGACGCCGCTCGTCGGGCCGGACTGCTGCACGAGCAAGTCGGCAGTGGGCGTCACGTTGATCGTGATGGTTGCATTCGAGCTGTTGTTCACGCCGTTGTTCACGCGGAACACGAACGAGTCGGTGCCGGTGAAATTATTTGTCGGCGTGTAAGTCACCGCGCCGGTGTTGGTGTTCAGCAACGTCAACGTGCCGCCAGTTGGCGCGCTCACGACGATGAACGTCAGCGGACGGCTCACCGGATCGCTGCCGGTCAGCGTGATGGGCAGCGCGGTGTTCTCCGTCGTGGAAAGGTTTTGCGGGAACGCGATCGGCGACTGGTTCGTGACGGTCACGGTGATGACGGAGGAATTGGTTCCACCGATGCCGTCCGTGATCGTGTAGCCGATGGTCGCGATGCCGACGAAGTTCAACGTCGGAATAAACGTGACGTTCGTGCCAAGGAAGCTGGCCGCGCCATTCGTCGGCGTGACACTCACGATGCTCAACACGCCGCCCGGCGTCCGCACCACGTCATTCGTCAGCGGCGTGAACGTGTTCGTGGTGTTCTCCGCCATGCTGTAAAAATCAGGATTCGCCAGCGGCGGAACATTCGTCACCGTCACGGTGATGGTGGAACTGTTCGTGCCACCCACGCCGTCGGTCATCGTGTAATTCAGCAGCAACGTGCCGAGGAAATTATTTGCCGGTGTGAAAATTACGTTCGTGCCGCTCACGCTCGCCGTGCCGTTCGTCGTGCTGACGCTGACGAGATTGAACGTGCTGCCCGGCGTGAAGATGAAGTCATTCGCCATCGGGCCAAACGTGTTCGTCGTGTTCTGCGCCATGCTGAAGCTGTCGGGGTTCGCGACGGGCGGAATGTTCGTGACGTTCACCGTGATGACGGAACTATTCGTGCCGCCGACGTTGTCCGTGATCGTGTAGGTCAACGTGACGACGCCGATGAAATTCGTCGCGGGCGTGAACATCACTGTGTTCGTCGTGAAGTTCACCACGCCATTCGTCGTGCTGACACCGATGATCGTCAGGTTGCCGCCCGGATTGCGGACGACATCATTCGTCAGCGGCGTAAATGTTCCCGTCGTATTTTCCGTGATGCTTACGTTGTCTGGATTCGCGAGCGGCGGAAAGTTCGTAACGATGGTCACGACTGGCGGCGTGAAATTATTCGTCGGGATCGGGTCGAGCGTCGGGCCGCCGACACTGGCGACGTTCGTCGCGCTGCCGCGCAATGTGGAAATGACCGTCAGCGTAAAGTTGCTCGCGGTGTTCGCGGCCAGGCTGCTGATGTTCCAGATGACTTGGTTGCTCGCATTCGTGGTTGTGCTGGGAACGGAACTCACAAACGCCAAGCCGTTCGGCAAGCTGTCCGTCACAATCAAACTCGTCGCGGTCGAAGGTCCACCGTTACTGACGATGATGCTGTAATTGAAATTTGTTCCAAACAGCGCGCCCGCCGGAGCGGTCTTCACGATGCTCACATCCGAGACTGGCGTGATGTCCGTGGTGACTGGCGGCGTCACGTTATTCGTCGGCACTGGATCGCCGGTCGGTGAACCGACGCTGGCGAAGTTCGTCAGCGTGCCGCTCGGCGGCGCGGTGACGGACACGGTGAGGTTTGTTGATTGCGTTGCGACAAGTGTTCCAAGATTCCACGTCACCAAACTACCGGCCACGACGCCGTTGCCGCTCGGCACGACGCTCGTTACGCCCACGGGCAGCGTGTCCGTGACGATGACGCCGCTCGCGCTGGACGGGCCAGAGTTCGTCACCGTGATGGTGTAACTGAAATTGTTGCTCGCGTTCACGCTGGCCGGGGCGAATTTGAAAATTGCCAGGTCAGCAACCGGCGTCACGGTGGTTGTCACCGGCGGCGTGACGTTGTTCGTCGGAATCGGATCACCGGTCGGTGAACCAACGGTGGCGACGTTCGTAATTGAACCACTCGCGGGCGCAGTCACGGTCAAAGTCACGCTGCTGACTTGATTGCTTGTGAGCGTTCCCAGATTCCAGATGACGTCGTTGCCATTCGTCGTGCCGCTGTTGCTGGCGCTGACAAAGGTCACGCCGTTCGGCAGTGCATCCGTCACCGTCACGCTGCTCGCGCTTGACGGCCCGAAGTTCGTCACCGTGATGGTGTAAGTCAGGTTGCTGTTCGCAAACACGGTCGCGTTGCCGGTCTTGCCGACGCGCAGATCGGCGAGCTCGGTCACAGTCGTCGGCACGGGCGGCGTGACGTTGTTTGTTGGAACTGGATCGGGTGTCGGTGAACCGACGCTTGCAAAGTTCGTCAGCGAACCGGTCGCGGGCGCGGTCACGGTCACAGTGAGGTTCGTGGACTGCGCGGAGGCCAGTGTTCCCAAATTCCAAGTCACCACGCCGCTGACGTTCACGCCGTTGCCGCTCGCGCTGACAAATGTGATGTTCGCAGGCAGCGTGTCAGTGACGATGACGCTGCTCGCGGATGAGGGGCCGAAGTTCGAGACGGTGATCGAGTAAGTCAGGTTGCTGTTCGCAAACACAGTGGCAGGCGCAGTCTTCGCGATGAACAAGTCCGCGACCGAACCGACGTTCACGGTGATGACGGCGCTGGCGCTGCCGCCGCGTCCGTCGCTGATGGTGTAGTTGATCGTCGTCGAGCCGTTCGTCGGCGTGAACGTCAGCGTTGTGTTGCCGCCATTGATGGTGACGATGCCGTTCGTCGTCGTCGCGCTCGTGATGGTCAACGTGTCGCCGTCGGGGTCAGTGTCATTGCCGAGCGGGCTGATGACTTGCGTGAAACCATTTGTGCCAGACACGGAATCGTTGTTCGCCACCGGCGGACGGTTTGTGACGCTGATGAAAATAATCGCGCTGTTTGTTCCGCCGTTGCCGTCGCTGATGGTGTAGCCCACGGTCGCCGTGCCGAGGAAGTTTGCTGTCGGGGTGAACAGAACGCTGTTCGTCGTAAAACTCGCCGAACCGTTCGTCGCGCTGATGCTCACGATGAAGATGGCGTCGCCGTTCGTGTCAAAGTCATTCACCAGCGGGAACACCGTCACCGGAATGTTGACCGGAGTTGAAGTCGAGTCATTCACGGCAACCGGCCCGACATTCAGCACCGTCGTGGTGATGGGCGGCGTGACGTTGTTCGTTGGTATCGGGTCAAGCGTCGGCGTGCCGGCGCTCGCCGTGTTCGTGATGCCGCCGCGCAACGGCGCAGTGACGGTGATGCTCAAGTTTGTCGTCGTGTTCGCCAGCAACGTGCCGAGGTTCGTCCAGACGAGTTGGCTGCCGTTCGTGACGTAACCGGCGGTTGCGCTGACGAACGTGATGTTCGCGGGCAGATTATCCGTGACGCTCAAGCTCGCCGCGCTCGAAGGCCCGGCGTTGCTCACGATGATCGTGTAGTTGAAATTCGTTCCCGGCAGCACCGAGGCGGGCGCAAGCTTCACGAGGCTCACGTCAGCGACGGGCGTCACGGTCGTGGTGACCGGCGGCGAAATGTTATTCGTCGGCGTGGGGTCGCTCGTGGGGCTGCCGCCGCTGGCGAGGTTCGTGAGCGTGGTGCTGGTGAGCGGCGCGGTGACGGTGACGGTGAGATTGGTTCCGGCGTTCGCAGCGAGCGCGCCGAGATTTGTCCAGACGAGCTGGCTGCCGGTGAGCGTCGCGCCAGCGGTCGAGCTGACGAAGGTGGCGAGCGCGGGCAAATTATCGGTGACGGACAAATTCGCGGCGGCACCGGGGCCGAAGTTCGTGACGGTGATGGTGTAGGTGAAATTCGTTCCGGCAAAAACATTCGTCGCGCCGGTCTTGCTCACGGCGATGTCGGCGAGCGCCTGCACGGTGACGGTGATGACGGTGGAATTCGTTCCACCGATGCCGTCGGTGATGGTGTAGCCAATCGTCGCGGTGCCGGTGAAGCCGGGCGTGGGCGTGAAGATGATGTTCGTTCCCGAAATGGTCGCGGTGCCGTTCGTCGGCGTGACGCTGATGAGGCTCAACGTGCCGCCGGGCGTGCGGACGACGTCATTGGTCAGCGGGCTGAACGTGTTCGTGGAATTTTGGAAAACGGTGTAGCCGTCGGGATTCGCGAGCGGCGGGATGTTCGTGACGGTGACGGTGACGACGGTGGAATTGGTTCCACCGATGCCATCGGTAATCGTGTAGCCAATCGTCGCCGTGCCGAGGAAGTTCGTCGTGGGAATGAAAATGATGTTCGTGCCGCTGATGCTCGCCGTGCCGTTCGTCGGCGTGACGGAAATAATTGTCAACGTGCCGCCGGGTGTGACGACCACGTCATTCACCAGCACCGGCAATGTGTTCGTGGTGTTCTCCGTGACGCCGTAGCTGTCCGGGTTCGCCACCGGCGGGCGGTTCGTCACGCCGATGGTGACCAGCGCGGTGCTGGAGCCGCCGTAACCGTCGCTGATGAGATAACCGATGGTCGCCGTGCCGAGGAAGTTCGTCGCGGGCGTGAAGATGATGTTCGCGCCGCTGATGT
Source organism: Limisphaerales bacterium (assembly GCA_043776855.1). GTDB lineage: Bacteria > Verrucomicrobiota > Verrucomicrobiia > Limisphaerales > UBA11358 > UBA11358. Next base: position 13,002 of record JAYVQV010000579.1, read on the forward strand.
TCGCGGTGCCGTTCGTCGGGCTGACGGTGATGATGAAGAGCGCATCGCCATCGGGGTCGGTGTCATTCACCAAAACCGGAATCGTCACGGCGACATTTTGCGCCGTGTTCGTGGAATCATTCACGGCCACGGGGAAACGATTCGTGACGGTGACGGTGACAACCGCCGAGTTCGTTGCGCCATTGCCATCCGTGATGGTGTAACCGACGAACGTGATGCCGAGGAAATTATTCGTCGGCGTGAAGATGACGTTCGTGCCGCTGATGCTCGCGAAGCCGTTCGTCGCGGCGACGCCGGTGAGGGTGAGCGGGTTGAAGTCAGGATCAAAATCATTCGCCAGCACCGGCACGGAGACGGAAATATTTTTTGGCGTGGCCGCCGAGTCGTTCACCGCGACCGGCGCGCGGTTGGTGACGGTGACGGTGATGATGCCGCCGCTGGAACCACCGATGCCGTCGCTGATGGTGTAGGTCAAGGTCGTGACGCCGAGGAAATTTGTCGCCGGTGTGAACAGCACGTTGGTTCCGGAAACCGACGCGCTGCCGTTCGTGGTGACGACACTGACGAGGCTCAAGCTGCCGCCGATGGTCTGCACGGTGTCGTTGAGGAGCGGCGTGAGGAGGTTGTTCGTAGAATTTTCACCGACGGAATAATTGTCCGGGTTGGCGATGGGCGGAATGTTCGTGACGTTCACGGTGATGACGGAAGAATTCGTGCCGCCGACATTATCCGTGATGGTGTAGCCGATGGTCGCGATGCCGGTGAAGTTCAACGTCGGGATGAAAATGATGTTCGTGCCGCTGATGCTCGCCGTGCCGTTCGTGGGCGTGACGGAAATGATCGTCAACGTGCCGCCGGGCGTCCGCACCACGTCATTCGTCAGCGGGCTGAAGGTGTTCGTGGTGTTCTCGGTCATCGCGTAGCCGTCGGGATTCGCGAGCGGCGGGAAGTTCGTCACGAGGGTCACGACGGGCGGCGTGAGATTATTCGTCGGCGTCGGGTCGAGCGTCGGGCCGCCGACGCTCGCCACGTTCGTGAGGCTGCCGCGCTGCGTGGAAAGGACGGTGAGGGTGAAATTGCTAATCGCGTTCGGGGCCAGACTGCTGACGTTCCAGATGACTTGATTGCTCGCGTTCGTCGTCGTGCTGGGAACGGAACTCACAAACACCAGACCATTCGGCAGACTGTCGA
>JAYVQV010000580.1:0-14184 GCA_043776855.1 Limisphaerales bacterium
GATGTCGGCGGATTTTTCCAGCGCCTCGACCTGGTCTTCCATCAGCGACTTGGAATCGTAAAGCAACCGGCCGATGAGCGTGGACTTGCCGTCATCAACCGACCCGCAGGTGTTGAAGCGCAAAAGTTCGATGGGATGTTGCGTGTGGGGCATTATTGTAAATTGGTTCGAGCAGAAACCGGGCGGTAATGCGTCGCTTCATTTTCAGCATCGGCTTCATCAAGCCGCCGCCGAATTTCCTTTGCGACATCCGCTTCGGAAAATGTTGGGTTCGCTTGAAGAATTTCCAAGCGCATTATCTCACATTCGCGGTCGAACATTCGGACGCCTTCTATCATTCGGTCTTCCGGTTTCATGGCGCGCGCCCGCTCCACTTTTTCCCAGTAGAGCGTGTCGGCAAGATTTTGAAAGTCGGTGTTCATGTCAAAACCAGCGAATCATCCAGCCTTCAACACTGCCGCGAGTGTTGAAGCGCAAAAGTTCGATGGGGTGCTGTGTGTGTGGCATAAAAATTAAAAATGCCCGTGCTTAATCTTGAACCACACGGAAAAACTTTTGCGAGGATGTAGTCTGGTAATAACGCGTTACCGTTGCGCCTGTGCCAGTAACAATCTCAATAGTCGTCCACTGTTTCAAATCCGGCGATGAATTGATGTAGTATTTCTTTCCGATGGTGCTGGCAAAATTAAGCTCAACATCTGTCTGGATGGATGCTGCGATATTTGTTGTAAATGTTCCAGAGCAACTCGTATTGTCTATCACGCGCAACCCGAAGTTATTCACTCCACCAAGTGCAGGATAATAACTTTTGTCCCCAGTCAAATAGCTGAATTGGTAGGATGCTGAACCCGTTGTGCCCGCGAAATAAATTGTGTCAACTGTTGAAAGATAGGCTTGCCCATCAGTGCCATAATCATCAATCGTGCCCAAAAAATCTATCGCACTCGCGCTAGACCGAGTGATTAGCAGAGTCGCCTTATACCAATTGTTCGTTTTAAGTATTGGCTTGGCTATCGTTCCAAAACCGAAGCCGGCACTCGACGCACCGTTATACACGTTGACATCAATAGTGGTCTGAAATTGATAACCGTTGTTGGTGACTGTGGTGTTCACCGGATAAATCCAGTAACTCATTGCTCCGTTTGTCCCTGCTGAAATAAAAGAGGACGATGTCTGGTTCTGAACGAAGCCCATTTCCAGCGCGTCATTGCCAATCCCTGTCGTGGTTGGGTTTTTCACGCGGAAAAAGGTGTTTATCTGCATTGTGACGTTTGCAATTGAGAAATCAAACGAGCCACGTCGCAAGTAGTTGAGGGCGTATTGTGTGTTCAATGGCTGGAGGGCGCGCGTTCCATTCAGTCCAACATTGTTTGTAAAAACAAAAATAGCCGTCGCATTGGTGTGAAATATTTCGCTGTATAGGCCGGAGTCGTAAGTTTCCAACTGTTGTGCAAAACCAGTTATCGTCAGCAACGAGATCGCAGCCAGAAATAATTTTTTCATAGTGGATTTAGCTTACTGTGAGCCGTCAAATTTATCGAGTCTTGATCTTATTGAGCCTTCAATTTTTCCTGATTGCGAGTCAATCTTTGTGAGAAGATCTTCAAGTTCAACGCCACGATTTGGATTTTTTATGATAAGACTTAATTCATAACAAAGCTTTTGAAAATCCTTGAGTTCATTCCAAATTTCTTGCGGATAAAACGGACAATTATCTCGGACGGCTAAACACAATTCATCATATGCTTTAATGAACTTCTGCATTGGAGCAGTTTGTGATTCTGGATGAGAAGTATCGTAAACAGGGAGTGTTTTTACAGTATCGCGTAATGAGAGGCATTTTGCCCAAACTTGAGTGTAAATATTGATTTCTCTTTCGTAACGAATACGACTAAAATGTTGTTTGTTTTCAACGACTGATTTGATTCTTGTGACGACTAAAAATTGTAAAATTGCCCCCAAAACCCAAACAACTCCACACACAACTAGAAACCAGTTGTGTTGGTTTAGCGCTTTAAGCAATTCGTTCGCTTGATCGAGAGACATAAATGTTCAAGGCGGACAAATCAAAGGAATGGTCTCACGTTTGTTCCGCCGATAAACGCGAAAATCTTCGCGGTCAATCGTTATGACGGGATGTTTTGGAAACAGTTCGCTCATGCGGATGAGGCACAGGTCGGCGAAATCAGGTTTGCGGTCGGCGTAGGTTTCAGCCAGAGCTTCCAGCCGGGGCAAATGGTCATTGCAATCGAAGCTCAAAGTAATCAGACCCAGCCGCAATAATTCAAAAACATATTGGGCATCCGTGTGAAAGGCGGTTTCTGAAAGCACCGACTCGCAGGTCAACAGCGGATCAGTCAATTGCCCCGCGAGGCTGACTGCCCATTCATGGTATTTGTCGTGGCGATTGATGAAGGCAACAAGCAACCCCGTATCAGCAATTCCAATCATGATTTTGTGGAATAGCCTTTACGTTGGGACAAATCTTTGGGGCCGTTCATGATTCCTGCCAGCCGCATGAAGGGCTTGTCGGTTTTGGCTGATTTGGCTTTTTCCAACTGCTCGCGGACGATCTGGCCTTGCGACACGCCGATGCGCGCAGCGGTTTTTTCCAGCCACGACGAAAGCTCTTTATCCAGCCGCACTGTGATTGTCTGACTCATTTGCCAAAAGTGTAATCACTGTTTGTTGAACAGCCAAGTTAAATTAAATGGGGGGTGGCAATTTGCCACCCCCCTTTGCTGGATTGAAGGAGGGGGACAAATTGTCCCCTCCCTTTGAAATGCTCAAAAATATCCGGCTTTTTTACGGTCTTCCATCGCGGCTTCGCTGGCCTTGTCGTCGGCGCGGGTGCCGCGTTCGGTCACGCGCGCGGCGGCGACTTCGGCGATGATGTCGTCAATCGTGTCCGTCTTCGATTCAATCATGCCGGTGCTGATCATGTCCGCAATCGTGCGGACGCGAACGACCATTTTCTTGATCGGCTCATTCGGCTTCGGACGCGCGCCTTCGTAGGGATCGGGCTTGGTCGTGTCGGTGTGCGGCGTCGGCACGGCCAGCCACTGGCCGCCGCGCCGGAAACATTCGCGCTCGTGACTAAAATAAATCGTCGGCACAGCGAGCTTTTCTTTTTTGATGTATTCCCAAACGTCCATCTCCGTCCAGTTTGAAATCGGAAACACGCGCATGTTTTCGCCGGGATTCACACGGGCGTTGTAAAGATTCCAGATTTCCGGGCGCTGATTTTTCGGATCCCATTGGCCGAAGGAATCGCGGAAGCTGAAAAAACGTTCTTTGGCGCGGGCTTTTTCCTCGTCGCGCCGCGCGCCGCCGATGGCGCAGTCGAATTGAAATTCCTCGATTGCGCCGAGCAGCACGGGGGTTTGGAGTTGATTGCGGCTGATCACGCCGGGCGTCGGATGCGCGATGCCTTTTTTGAAAGCTTCTTCAACCGTGCGGACGATGAGCTTTGCGCCGAGTTCTTTCGCGCGGCGGTCGCGGAACTCGATCAGTTCGGGAAATTCGTGGCCGGTCTCGACGTTCAGAAACGGCATCGGAATGTCCGACGGACGGAACGCCTTTTCCGCGAGGCGCAGCAAGCAGATGGAATCCTTGCCGCCGGAAAAAAGCAGCACAGGACGTTCAAACTCGGCGGCGACTTCGCGCATGACGTGAATCGCTTCCGTTTCCAGATACTGCAAATGATCTAAATGATAGGAGGACATGAGGGGATGGGGTCTGGCGTCTGGGTTCTGGGGTTGTTCATCGGTTGTCTAACGAGCGAATCAAGCCGGTGATGAGTTTGCCAGATTGCACACAGAGTTGAAGCAGATTTGTCTGTTCATCGGCAGAAATAAATTCGTTGTCCAGCAACACATACGTCATGGAACGGACTTCGCCACAGGAACGACGGGCGATGTTGTAAGCCTGCCGTTTTTCGGCGACGTGCAGACTTTCCCAACCTTCGGCAACATTGTTCATCACCGACACCGCCGCCCGTTGCAACTGATCGCGCAGTCCAAAATCCTTCGCGAGATGTCCCCGACGGCAAAAGGAATAAACTTGGTTCGTCAGCAGCCGGGCCGACTTCCACGCTTCCGAATTTTCAAAAGGCTCGCCCATATATTTTGGTTCTGGGGTTTGGCGTCTGGGGTCTGGGGTCAATTTGGGTCTTGGTTTTGGGGTCTAGGTTCTGGGGCTATTGATGAAAACTGAATTCTAAATTGGGAACCCCAGACGCCAGACGCTAGACCCTATCCCCCAATTCTATCCCCCAATTTCTCGCCGCCCCAGCTTGCGTGCAGGCCACACTCGCGTTTCTCGTCCGCCTTCGCGGGGTCAAAATAATCCCACTCGTTCGGCAGCTTGTGCTCGGCGAGATAACTTTCCATGTCGGCATCGCTCCAATAAAACAGCGGGCTGACTTTCAGTGAATTGAAATTCTTGTCCTCGCTCACGATGTCGAGACCGGCGCGGTTCGGGTTCTGCACTTTGCGAAGCGCGGTGAGCCAGACCGTCGGCGCGAGTTCTTTCATGCCGCGCTGGAACGGCTCCAGTTTCATCGCCGTGCTGAATGCCTTGATGCGCTCTTCATTTTCCGGCGTCGGCTCGGGCATCCCGCCAAACGCGGCGTCGTAATGCGCGGCGGTCATCTTCGGGACGTAGGCTTTGATGTTCAGCTTGAGTAAATTTTTCACCTGCTCGGCGTGTTTGTAAGTCGCGGGGCGATTATAGCCGTGATCCACCCACAGCACCTGAATATCCGGCTGCACTTGCGTGACAAGGTGGAGAATCACCGCTTCGTAAGGACGGTAATTCGTGGAGACAATCGCGCGGCCGTTCGCCTGCGCGATGGCCCAGCGGATGATTTCCAGCGGCGACTTGGAGCGCAGTTCTACGTTCGCATTTTTGATTTGTTCAGCAGTCATTTAATTTGATAAACGCGTTGCAAAAATAAAGTCAGAGTCAGAAAGCCTATCATAAAGCTCATCCCGCACACAACGCAAAGGAGCAAAGTTTTTGCACCACCCGCCCTGCCCTTTGCCAAAACTTCCCGCTCGCCAAGCCGCGCGTTTCTGTTATTTTACGCGCCTTTATTACGATTATGTTCACGGGAACCTATACTGCGATTGTCACGCCGTTTGCCGGCGGCGAACTGGACGAGGCCGCGTTGGAACGCCTCATTAAATTTCAAATCAAGGGCGGCGTGGACGGCATCGTCCCCGTCGGCACCACCGGCGAATCGCCCACGGTCAATTACGAGGAGCACATCAAGATCATCGCGCTCTCCGTGAAATTTGCCGCGCGCAAAGTCAAAGTCCTCGCGGGAACCGGCGGCAATTCTACCACGGAAGCCATCATGCTCACGCAAGCCGCCGAGAAGGCTGGCGCAGACGGCTCGCTCCAAGTCGCGCCGTATTACAACAAGCCCACGCAGGAAGGTTTGTTCCAGCATTTCAAAGCCATCGCCAAGGCGACGCAATTGCCCATCATCCTTTACAGCATCCCCGGACGTTGCGGCGTGGAGATCGCCGTGGACACGGTGAAACGCCTCGCACACGACTGCAAAAATATTGTGGGCATCAAAGAAGCCGGTGGCACCTGCGACCGTGTCAGCCAACTGCGCGCGGCGCTCGGACCAAAGTTTACGATTATGTCCGGCGATGATTCGCTCACGCTGCCCTTCATGTCCGTCGGCGCGAACGGCGTCATCAGCGTGGCGTCCAATGTCATTCCGAAAGAAGTTTCGCAGATGGTGAATTATTTTGCGCGCGGCGACGCCAAGAAAGCGTATCAACTGCACGCGCGTTTTTATCCGCTGTTCAAAGACCTCTTCATCGAAACGAACCCGACGCCCGTGAAGGCCGCGCTCGCGATGATGAAGATGATCAACGAAGAATACCGCCTGCCGCTCGTGCAGATGTCGCCCAAGAATTGGGAAGTCCTCCGCACCACGCTCAAGCGGTGTGATGTGCTGGAATAATTTATGTGCTGCTTCTCCGGCCCCGTTAAAAAAGTCTCGGCGACTAACATCTTCGCGCGCATGGCCGGATCGGGGCGGCAGTTAGTCGTCTATTCGATGACGATTAACATGGCGAAGCCGGTTGCGATGGTGCTGCCGCTGCCCGTGAAAAAGGGTTCGGACGAAAAGGCCGCCCGCTTCATTGACCTAGAAAAATACCAAAATTTTTTCAACGACTTGGATGCGGGGTTTCCGAAGCCAATCATGAATGATGGCCTTCCGATGCCATTGTCTGCTGGTGCTGCATTTGTGACCAAGAAACAATTGGAAGTCATCCAAGTCGGTAATTTCGAGGCGTCGTTTGTGCCGACCGTGAAAGACTTCAACCGGCTAGACAAGCGTTTTCAACTGCCAAAGGAACTCTTTGCCAAGATGCCCGGTTACAAACATTTTGGTTTCGCTGTTTTCAAATTAAAACCCGGCGCGCAGACCGTTCATCCGATGGCGTTTGAATTTCCCACGTCGTCGGAAAAAATTTTCTTCCCGACCGTCCACATCCACGACGGCAAGGTTCACGCCCGCGCGACATTTGACCACGTTTTGTATTGCCAGCCAGGCGGACTGATGCACTTGAAACTTTCTGATTGGGAAGAATCCGAGAAACTTGCCGCCAGTTTTGTGGACGTGAAAAAATCCAAAAGCATCGTCGTCGCAGATGAACATTGTTACAAACGTGAGATGCACGGCTTGCTTGCCAATCAGGACACGTTCGTGGAATTATCCGCTTGAATGAAAACCAAAGTCATCATCACCGGTTCCCAAGGCCGCATGGGCCAGGCGCTCATCGCCTGCGCCAAGAATTTTCCCGCGCTCGAAGTCGTCGCCGCGATTGACCGCGACGGCGATTTGAATTCCGCCATCGGCCAGTGCGATGTCGTGATTGATTTCAGTTTCCACGAAGCCACGCCTGCCATCGCTGAACTCTGCGCGAAAAATAAAAAAGCCATCGTCATCGGCACCACCGGATTTTCCGAAACGGAAAAATCACGCATCACTCGTCACTCGTCAGAGATTCCCATCGTGCTCGCCACGAATTATTCCACCGGCGTCAACACGCTCTTCTGGCTCACGCGCAAGGCGGCAGAAATTCTTGGCCCGGACTTCGACCTCGAAGTCGTCGAGATGCACCATCGCCTCAAGAAAGACGCGCCCAGCGGCACGGCCACCACGCTCCTCGAAATACTCGGCGACGTGCGCAAGCTGCAACTCGCGGAAGCCTTGCGCCACGGACGCAAAGGCATCGTCGGCGAACGCACGCGCGGCGAGATTGGCATCCACGCCATTCGCGGCGGTGATGTCGTGGGCGATCACACCGTCATCTACGCCAACACCGGCGAGCGCGTTGAACTGACGCACAAAGCTTCCAGTCGTGACACCTTCGCCAACGGCGCGCTCCGCGCCGCGCAATGGCTCGTCCAACAAAAGCCCGGCCTCTACGACATGCAAGACGTGCTGGGACTTAAATAACCGCAGAGAACGCAAAGAGCGCAGAGGGAAAATGGGTGGGTGGATTTTGGGATGAATGGATTGCTTCAACAACCGGCGCACGCTTTTCTCCAACCATGAATCCAGCCATCCAATCATCCCTGTATTCTTTGCGTTCTCTGCGGTTAAAAAAAGTCTTGCCACATTTGCGGTTGACAAGCATCGCAATGCTAGGCATAGTGCTGCCATGCTTACGAAGGAACTTGCCGCCGCCTCGACCGTGCCGCTGGTCTTGTCCGTCTTGACCGAGGGCGAGAACTACGGCTACGCGCTCATCCAGCGCGTGCGCGAGCTTTCTGGCGGCAAGATTGAATGGACCGAGGGGATGCTTTACCCCGTGCTGCACTGGATGGAGAAGGAGGACATGATTGAATCCGAATGGCGCGAGGCCGAGACCGGACGCAAACGGAAATACTACTGGCTTCGCAAGGAAGGCCGGAAGGCTTTGCGGGAAGAAAAACAAAAGTGGCTCACCGTCCACGAAACTCTGGAGAAATTATGGAAACAACAACCCCGTTTGACCTGAACCGCGCCATCCAGCAATGGCGTGACAACCTCGCGCAATCGCCCGCCATCCGCGCCGAGAACCTCGACGAGTTGGAAACGCACCTACGCGATTCCGTTGCCAGGTGGCAGTCGCGGGAACTGTCCGCCGAGGAGGCGTTTCTGATTGCCACCAAACGCGTCGGCAGCGGCACGGCGCTGGGAAAAGAATTTGGGAAGGTGAACGCGGTGAATGTTTGGGTGGAGCGGTGTTTGTGGGGATTGATTGTGATGCAACTATGGGGTGTGATTCAAACCGTGTTTATGGACGCCGTTTATTGTATTCAGCAAGTGAACAACATTGTAATCAATCCCGACTCTGGTTGGGCTGTAAGCCTCACTGGACTTCCGATTGGGCTGTCTGCGCTGATGCTATGGCGGCTGTTCAAATCTTCTGAAAGCAAGTTGGGATTTTTTCTGGAAAGGCTGTCCAGCAAACCCCTGACGATTGCTTTTTCTATGTTTGCACTCAGTGTTGGTGTGCAACTTTTCTACACATATTCGGTACATTTTTTCAATCATGGTCTCGGCAGTATTTCTTGGTTTTCATACGTCTATTTTTTTCTAAACAACGTCCTGTATGCAGGACTGCTTTTCTTCCTCGCCCGCAAGCGGCTTTTGCGAAAAGCTTGAGCCATGTTCGCCATCGTCGCGCTCGGCTCGAATCTCGGGGACTCGCGGGAAATTATTTTGGACGCGCTGGCGCGGCTGCAAACTTTTTCCGACGAGCCAATCTTAAAATCTTCGCTCTGGGAAACGTCGCCGGTGGATTGCCCGCCCGGTTCGCCAAAATTTCTGAACGCCGTCGCCGCCTTCGTCCCGCAACCCGGCGAGACACCGGAGACGCTGCTGAAAAAATTGCAGGACTTGGAAAAAGTTTCCGGCCGTGCGCCCAAGACAATTCTCAACGAGCCGCGTCCGCTGGATTTAGATTTAATCGCGTTTGGGAAAGAAATACGGAATTCGCCGGAATTGATTTTGCCGCATCCCCGCGCGCATCGGCGGCGGTTTGTGTTGCAGCCATTGAGTGAAATTGCGCCGGAATTAATTTTACCGGGGCAGACCAAGACGGTGATGCAGTTGCTGGCGGAACTCCCGCCCGACGCGGGTAGCGTCAGGCATCTTGCCTGACGTAGAGGGCGGCTTCCAGCCGCCCGGAAGAAAGCTGGAAATTTTCAGCGACTTCCGAAAATCCCAAGCGACTTGAAAATACGAGCGTTTTTTCCGCCGGGCTGGAAGCCCGGCTCTACGGCAGGCAGGGATGCCTGCCGCTACGCGAACTTCAGTTTGTCGCCGAAGACGCGCTTGTGTTCGGCGATGGCGAAGCGGTCGGTCATGCCGGCGATGTAATCGCACACGGCACGGTGCAGGCCGGATTTGCGAATTTCTTTTTTGGCCTGGTCGCCAATTTCTTTCGGGTGCTTCAGGTAGTGGGCGAACAAATCTTTCAGCAACTGCTTGGCGCGGATGTGCGGCTCGTTGACGACGGCGTTGAAGTATAAATTTTTGTAGAGGTATTTCCGCAGTTCGATGTTCAGTTTGCGTCGCTCCGGGCTGTAGCTGATGAGCGGCTTGGAAAATTTCCGCACGTCGTCGGCAGACTTCACTTTCGCGGCGGCAATCAAGCGTTCGCTCGTCGCGAGCACGTCGGCGATCTGCATATCAATGATGGTGCGGATGATGAAGTAGCGGCGCGATTCCTCGGGCGGATTGCCGAATTCTTTTTTCACGAGCTTCGTGGCGTGCGCCCAGACGCGGACGTGCCGACACAATTCTTTTTCATTCAGCAGACCGGAGTCGAGGCCGTCGTCGAGGTCGTGGCTGTAGTAAGTGATTTCATCCGCGAGGTTCGCGATCTGCGCTTCGAGCGATGGATTCTTGGCGACGAAACCTTTTTTCACACCGGGCCGGTCGAAGGCGGTCTGGTGTTTCGCCAGTCCTTCCAGAACTTCCCACGAGAGATTCAGGCCGGAAAAATTCGGATACTTCTGCTCCAGTTCCTCGACGAGGCGGAGGCTGTGGTGGTTGTGTTCAAACCCGCCGTGGCCGCGCATGAGTTCGTTCAGCACGGTTTCGCCCTTGTGGCCAAAGGGCGAATGGCCGAGGTCGTGCGCGAGGGCGATGGTCTCGACGAGGTCGCTGTTGAGCCGCAGCGCGCTGGCGATGTTGCGCGCAATGGCGGCGACTTCCATCGTGTGCGTGAGCCGCGTGCGGAGGTGGTCGCCGGTGCCGTTGAGAAAAACCTGCGTCTTGTATTCGAGTCGGCGGAAGGCGCGCGAGTGAATGACGCGGTCGCGGTCGCGCTGATACTGCGTGCGCCAGAGCGGCGGGGTTTCCGGGAACTTGCGGCCGCGTGTGTCGCCGCTGAACTGCGCGAACGGCGCGAGCGTGAGGCGTTCGTTGGCTTCGAGTTCGTGGCGGTAGCGCGGCATGGTCAGTTGGGGTTGTAGGAGCCGCCGTAGCCGGGTTCGTAGAGCACGATGCCCGCGCCCGCTTCCTGCATTTGTTGAAAATGTTTGTCTATGGAATACACGCGGCACTCCGCCAGCCGGGAAATCGTGGCGATGAGGACATCGTTCCACGGCGGGTTGCAGCCCTTGTCGCGCAGCCGCCAAGCAACCTGTTTGGCGCTTTCCCACGCGGAATCTTTCATCGGGAAATAGGGAATGCAACTGAAGTGTTCCTCCAGCGCCTTGCGATCTTGCGCGCGCGCGCCGCCGAGGACTTCGAGCTTCACCGGCCCGCACCACGCGGCCTCGTATTCCTCCAGCAACGCCTCCAGCGCCAGCTTGACGTGGACATTGCCATCGCGCCGCAGCGACTCGATCCAGACGGATGAATCAACGAGCACCATGGTCAGACATCCCGCGCTTCGGTTTCGAGGTTGGTGGCGGGATAGTCAAACTTGCCTTCCCGCAACATCCGGCCAAAGTGCTTCGCTTTTTTCCGGTGGACGAAATCCCGGACGGCAAAAGCCACGGCTGGGCTGTTTTTCTTGTGGCCGGTCATCTTCATCAACTCGGTCAAAGTTTCTTCATCTAAATCAACGGTCATTCTCATGCGCTGACAATGCCTCTAAAAGCATCATTAGTCAATACTAAAAGATGCTATTTGCATCAGGCCGTTTTGAGCAGTTCTTGGACGGAAATCCCGCGCAGTTCAAACAACCGGCGCAATGTGTCTTCGATCAAGTTGTTCGGGCAGCTCGCGCCGGCGGTGATGCCAACGGTGATGTTGCCGCCGGGCAGCCAGTCGCGCGTTTCGACTTCCTGTTTCTTGTGCTGATCGTAATGCACGATGAGTTTGTCCGACTCCATCTTCTTGGAATTTTTGATGAAGAACGTTGGCAGGACATGCTCGCCCATCTCCGCGAGGTGCGAGGTGTTGGAAGAATTGTAACCGCCGACGACGATGAGCAGGTTCATCGGTTCCTTCAACATTTTCTGCAAAGCATCCTGCCGGTCCTGCGTCGCGCCGCAAATGGTGTCGAAGAAACGGAAATGTTTTTCCACGCCGCCCGGCCCGTGCTTTTTTTCCATGGCGGCCTTGAAGCGACGTTGCACTTCTTCCGTCTCGCCACGCAGCATCGTCGTCTGGTTCGCCACGCCGACGGCTTGCAAATGCAAATCCGGATCAAAGCCATCCGAGTGCGCGCCTTTGAATTTTTCCAAGAACGCGTGTTTGTCGCCGCCGTTCAAAATGTAATCGCAGACGTAATCCGTCTCGCCCAGGTTGAACACCACGAGGTAATGCCCGCTGCCATACGCGCGCGCCTGCGACGTCGTCGCCTTCGTCTCCTCATGCTTGGCCTTGCCGTGGATGATGCTCGTGACGCTCTCCTTCGAGTATTGGCGCACGCGTTTCCAGACACTCATCACGTCGCCGCAGGTCGTGTCCACGATGATGCAGCCCTTGGCCTCGATTTTTTTCCGCGTGCCAACTTCCGTGCCGAAGGCGGGAATGATGACCGCGTCGCCGGGATTCAACTGCGAGAGTTCTTCATCCGTCGGCTTGGGAGAAATGATCTGAATGCCAAGGTTGCTGATCTGGTCGTTCACTTCCGGGTTATGAATAATCTCGCCGAGCAGATAAATCGGTGTGTTCGGCGAGGTTTCCGCGAAGTATTTTTTTGCCGCGTAGGCGAGGTCAATCGCGCGCTCCACGCCGTAGCAGAAGCCGAATTCCTTCGCCAGCTTCACCGTCAACCCGCCGGCGGACAGCACGCCGCCGCTGGTGCGGATGTTCTCGACGATCTCGCTGCGATAGTGCGACAGCACTTGCGCCGACACCGCTTCCATGATGTCGGGGCGGCGGAGGTTAATTTTCTTGCCGTGGTCTCCCTGCGGAGCACCGTGCGAATCCTTTGACATGGTGCTACGATAAACATTGCCCGCCAGAGCGTCGAGCAGAACTTGAACCGCCAGCGGCGGCGGCAAATAATTTTCAACCACGGATGGGCACGGATAAGTTCAGCGCCGCATTAAACGGAGCGCGGACGGCTCGTCCGCCAGTTTTCGGCGGCGGCGAAAACAACTTGCGGACGAGCCGTCCGCGCTCGGTCACGCATCACTCGTCACTCCTCAAAGCCTGTCTGAAAAAGTTGGTTTTGAATTCCTCCTCCTCCTCGTTCTCGTCCTCGATTTTTCGGCGGTTGCGAGGACGAGGACGAGAACGAGAACGAGGAGGAGTGGATGCTTCTGCCTTTTTCAAACACGCTTTCAAATTTTTATCCATGTCCATCCATGCCCACTCGCCGCGCGGCGCTATTCACGATGCAGAAAACGCCTTTGGTAGAGAGAACGGAGAAACATATTTAATCCTTTTTCGTGGCGCGGCGCAGCGGGTCCGTGGTTAAATTCCCGCAGAAAAAATGCCCGGCGACTATCAACTGGTTGAATTACGAAACGGACTGCGGACACTTTACTCGTCCAGCTACGGCGAAAAAATGCACCCCGGCCTCGGCCCGCAGGCGGAGGCGGAACTGCTCTACGTCCGGCAGTTGGAAATTTGCGAACGCCTGCGCGCGGCGAAAGGCGAATTTGTCATCTGGGACATCGGCCTCGGCGGCGCGGCGAACGCCATCGCCACCCTGCTCGCCACCAAAGAAATTTCCGGCCAGCTCCGCCTCATCAGCTTTGACAACACCGCCGAGCCGCTGGCGTTCGCGCTGAACCATGCGGCGGAACTGGATTACCCGGTTGGTTACGTAAACCAGATGACAGCGTTGCTACGTGACAAGCGGGTGGAGTTCCAGAACGGATCGTTGAAGGTGGTCTGGGAATTTTATCATGTGGATTTTCCTGAATGGCTGGACAGTTGGAGTTCACGCTTTAGCGTGTCGGGGGCGAGCAAGCTAAAGCTTGAACTCCAACCGCCCCACGCCATTTTCTTCGACGCCTTTTCGCCCGCCAAAAATCCGGCGATGTGGACGCTGCCAGTTTTTGAAAATCTTTTCCGCGCCCTTGACCCGCAGCGGCCGTGCGCGCTGACGACGTATTCACGCAGCACACTCATCCGCGCCACGCTGCTGCTCGCGGGATTTTTTGTCGGCACCGGCCAGGCGTCCGGCATGAAGGAGGAAACCACGGTGGCGGCGAATGATTTGAGCCTCGTCAAAGAACCGCTGGACGCCCGCTGGCTGGAACGCGCCGCGCGCTCCGACAGCGCCCTGCCGCTGACCGGACCGGTTTATCGCCGCGCAAAACTGACGCCGGAAGTTTTAGCAGAATTGCAGGCGCACCCGCAGTTCACACGTTGAACTTGAACAGCAGCACGTCGCCATCTTTGACGATGTATTCCTTGCCTTCCATGCGGTAGAGACCTTTTTCGCGCGCGGCGGCGACGGAGCCGAGTTTTACCAAATCATCGAAGGCCACGGTCTCGGCCTTGATAAAGCCGCGCTCAAAATCAGAGTGAATCACGCCCGCCGCTTTCGGCGCGGTGTCGCCAACGTGAATCGTCCACGCCCGCACTTCTTTTTCGCCCGCCGTAAAATACGTCCGCAGACCAAGCAAATGGTAAGTCGCCCGGATGAGCGCGCCCACGCCGGATTCGCTCACGCCGAGGTCTTTCAAAAATTCCTTCGCTTCGGCGTCGGACAAATCAACCAACTCGCTCTCGATCTGCGCGCTGAT
>JAYVQV010000581.1:0-3588 GCA_043776855.1 Limisphaerales bacterium
GAAAAAATCCAGCGTCTCGCGCGAGTTGAGATAGCGGTAGAGATACGATTCCTCCGGCAGATAACCGATGCGCGCCTTGGTCTGCACATGGCGCGGCGAGTGACCGAACATCTCGATGTGTCCCTTCGTCGGATTCAGCAAGCCGAGCAGCAGCTTGATGGTGGTGGATTTGCCGGAGCCGTTCGGTCCGAGCAGGCCGAAGATTTCGCCCTTGCGGACTTCAAAATCCACGCCGTCCACCGCGCGCGCCTTGGGGCGGTTCCAAAAATCTTTGAAAACTTTCGTGAGTCCGCGCACGGACACGACGACTTCGGCGGATTTGACATTGTCTAGTTTATCATTCATCGGAAAGTTTTTTATAAAAAAACATAAATAACTTTTACTGGCGAAAGTTATTTATGGATTTCCATGCGTAACTTATACGCACAAAATTTACACACCCAATCTGTTCATTTCTATTCATTTGAGAAACAAACTAAAATATCGCTCAAAATGAAATAACCGGTTTCGTTTATAGCCGGTAATTTCTTCCAAAATCTTGGCGCTGGTAAATGTTTTCAACAACCTGTCAGCTGCCACCCGGCTGATTTTCAATTCTCTCGCCACGATCGCCGTGTTCACGGACGGTTGACAATAAAGCAAGTTCAGCAACCGATGCGCATTTTTTGCCCTGCGCCCCATGCTCATCAGTTCACTTTCGACTTCATTTCGCAAGGCAAGGATTCCTTGAAAAGTCGCCTTTCCTTTTTCCGCCGTAGCAATAGTCGCCACCAAAAACATTTTAATCCAATGCGACAAGTCATGTGAAACCCGCACCCGCGTCAAGGCATCGTAATAAGCTCCTTTGTTTTGTTCAAAATAATCCGAGAGGTAAAGCGATGGTTTGGCCAACAGTCCGTGTCGCACCAAATAAAGCGTTATCAGCAGCCTGCCAACCCGTCCATTTCCGTCGAGAAATGGATGGATGGTTTCAAACTGGTAATGACTGATGGCAATGCGAATCAGATGCGGAACTTCAATCTGGTCGTTGTGCCAAAACTTTTCCAAATCTGACATCAACTCTAAAATTTCTTCATGATGCGGCGGAATGAAAACGGCGTCGCTCAAACTGGTTCCGCCAATCCAATTTTGGCTGCGACGAAATTCGCCGGGCGTCTTACGCTGGCCACGGACTCCTTGCATCAAAACCTCGTGCGCTTTCAAAAGCAACCGGCTAGTTAATGGCAGCTTTTCTAATTCTTCAATCGCCGAATTCATCGCCTTGACGTAATTCTGGACTTCTTCCCAGTCGTTCCGCCGTTCGGGGGCGATTTCCTCTTTCTTGGAGATGACAGCTTCATCCATCGTCGTGGCTGTGCCTTCAATGCGGCTGGAAGTTTGGGCTTCCTTGATGATGTGCATCCGAATGAATAAATCCACATTCGGAACCATCAAGGAAAAAGCATTCAACTCACCCAGCGTCCGGGTCGCTTGTTCCAACAGCGTATTGATTTTAGGATCTTCCCAGACCCAAGACTGATTAATCAGCGACGGAGTGAAGCTCTTGTATTGAAATTGCTGCTTGAGAACACCCGATCTGAATTTTTTCAGATTCATAATTTCTCACGCCAGCTTCGGCGTCAACTGACCAGTGGCCGGGCGTTCCAGCTTCTCCATTTCGGGGTGGAAATGTTCCAGCTCTTCACCTTTACGGACGAGGCGGGCGCTGTTGAAAATCACGATGAGCGTGCCCGCGACGTGCAGCATGGACGCCGCAATCGGCCCGATGTAACCGAACGAAGTCACGGTGAGGCCGACGATGATGAACACCACGCCGAACAGGAAATTCTGGTTGATGACTGCGCGCGTGCTGCGCGAAAGTTTCACGAGGAACGGCAGGCGGCGGAGATCGTTATTCATCAGCGCAATCGTCGCGCTGTGGATGGCGACTTCGCTGCCCGCAGCGCCCATCGCGATGCTGATGTCGCCTGCGGCGAGCGCGGGGGCGTCGTTCACGCCGTCACCGACGACGGCGACTTTGTAGCCCTTGGCTTTCATCGCGCGGACAAAATCCACTTTCGTTTGCGGCAGGCAATCGCCCTGCGCTTCTTCGCAGCCAATCTCGGCGGCGACGCGTTTGGCAACCACGTCACGATCACCGCTCACCATCGCGATGCGGCGGACGCCCGCTTCTTTCAATTCCGCCAGCGCTTCCTTCGCCTCGGGGCGGGTCTTATCCTGCATTCCAACCCAGCCGACGCACTTGCCGTTTTGCGCGACGAAAATCAAACTCCAGCCTTCCGTCTCACCGACGTCCACGGATTTTTCAAAGCTCGCGTCAATGCCGTTGTCCTTCAGCCATTGCGCGCGACCAACCAAAATTTTCGCGCCATTAATCTCGGCCTTCACGCCTCGACCGGCGGTTTCGGTGAAATCTTTTGGCTCGGCCAAAGGAACTCCGGCTTCGCTGGCAAGATTCGCGAGCGCCTTCGCCGTTGGATGGTTGCTGTATTTTTCAGCAGACGCAGCGAGCAACAGAAGTTCCGCCGGTTTCGTTTCGCCAATCGGGGCAAGACGACTGACGGCAAGCTGGCCGGTGGTAAGCGTGCCGGTCTTGTCGAAGACGAAGGAATTGATTTTCGCAGCGGCTTCGATGTCGGCGACGTTCTTGATGAGGATGCCGAGGCGCGCGGCAGCGGAAAGCGCGGCGACCATCGCGGTCGGCGTCGCGAGAATGAATGCGCACGGGCAGGACACGACGAACACCGCGATGACGCGACTCAAATCATGCGTGAACGCCCAGACGAGCGCGCCGATGACCAGCACGAGCGGCGTGTAAAAGCCCATGTATTGATCCACGATTTTCTGGATGGGCAATTTGGTTTTTTCAGCAGCGATGATGAGTTCGCGCACGCGGCCAAGCGTGGTGTCCGTGCCGGCGCGACTGACTTTGATTTCGAGAACGCCCGTTAAATTCTGCGTGCCGGCGTAGACTTCGTCGCCCTGTTTTTTATCAGCGGGCAAAGATTCGCCGGTGATGGTGGCTTGGTTGAACGAGCCTTGGCCTTGCACGATGATGCCGTCGGCGGCGACGTTGTCGCCGGGACGAATCCGAATCACATCGCCGACTTTGAGTTCGCTCGCGGCGACTTCTTCTTCGGTTTCGGTAGTGGCACAGGCTTCTAGCCTGTGTGTTTCTTTTTCTTTTGATGAACTCACAGGCGAGACGCCTGTGCCACTACGGCGAAGGCGGCGCGCTTTGGTGGGCGTGAGTTTGATGAGCGATTCGATGGAATCGCGCGCGCCTTGGGCGGTGCGGGATTCGATGAGTTCGCCGGTGAGCATGAAGAAAGCGACGATGCCCGCCGTCTTGTAATCCGCCGAGGCGAACGCGGCGAGGACGGCGATGTCAACAAGTTCGTTGATGCTCAAACGGCTCGCGCGCAAATCCTTCACGGCGGTGACGATGATGGGATAGCCGAGGGCGATGGCGCCGATCATGGCGCTGGCGCTGGCGAGCGTGGTGCCGGATTCAAAGAGCCAGTCCACGATGAAGGCGTTGATGACGCAGACGATGCCAAACGCGGCCCACGGAATGGACACGACGGA
>JAYVQV010000582.1:0-3583 GCA_043776855.1 Limisphaerales bacterium
CGTCGGGCGTTTGCAATTGTTCAACGCGCTCGACATGAAGTTCCGCGAATTGAAATTGCGCCGCGATCCCGCGTGTCCGATTTGCGGCGATCATCCGACCATCAAAGAATTAATTGATTACGAAACCTTCTGCGGCATCGTGCCGGAACCGGAAAATCTCGGCAACCCGGACGAAGTCACCGTGCAGGACATGAAGAAGGCGCTCGATAATCCGAGCCTCGGCATCAAGGTCGTGGACGTGCGCGAAGAAGATGAATACGAGATCGCGAAGGTCGCGGGCGTGCCGCTGCTGCCGTTGAGCCAACTCAACGAACGCTTCACCGAACTCGATCCGAACACGCAGTATTATTTGCACTGCAAGGCCGGTGTGCGTTCGCTGAAAGCGTTGAGCTTCCTGCGCCAGCAAGGATTCAAATACGTCAAGAGCGTCAAAGGCGGTATTACGGCGTGGTCGGACGAAATTGACCGCAACGTGCCGAGGTATTGATTAAAGCAGGGAAGTGAAGTAAAACATTCCAATGAGTATTGCGACCGCGACAACTGAAGTTGACATTTGGAGCCGGGCGATTCGCCCGGAGGTCGGCGATCTTCAAGCCACGGCTGCGCGCGAACTGCTGCGCCTGAATGTCGCCGACAAGGACGCAATCCGGGTGCGGGAACTTTCTGGCAAGGCCAACGCCGGAACCTTGTCGCCCGTTGAAACCGAGGAATTGGATCACTACCTGAATGTGGGACGCGCCTTGGAATTTTTGAAGGCTAAGGCCCGCCTGTCCCTGCGCGCCAACCCCGCCGCTGCCTGAATCTCATGGACGCAGCCCTCCAGCAGGCTGTGCGCGAACGGGCGAAACACCGCTGCGAGTATTGCTGCTTCCCGGCGGAGTTTGCGGAACTTCCCTTCCATCACGATCACGTCATCGCCCGGCAACACGGCGGCCTGACGGAATTCGACAACCTCGCCTTCGCCTGCTGCCACTGTAATCGTTACAAGGGGCCAAACCTGTCGAGCGTTGACCCCGTTTCAACTCAAGTGGTGTCACTCTTTCATCCGCGTCAGGACCGATGGGAAATCCATTTCTCATGGGATGGGCCGGTGTTGATTGGCCAAACCGCCACGGGCCGCGCCACCATCCGGGCATTACGGCTGAATCGTTCCGATGCGGTCGCCGTGCGACAATTGTTGATGGCGGAAGGTGTGTATCCACAGAACACGGACTAGATGGTGAACAGGCAACCGAAATTGACCGTCACGCGCTAAAGGATTAAGCTGCCCCCATGAGTGCGACCTTTGCCACGCTGGTGGAAAATATGCGAAGCTGCTCCACGGAGGAAAAGCTGGAATTAAAATCATTGCTGGAACGCTCTTTGATCGAGGAGCGTCGTGCAGAAATTCTCGCCGACCATCGCCGCAGCCTGGCGGAACTCAAAACCCGCAAGCCAAAATTTTCCAGTTCCATCAGCGAATTAAAAAAATCCCTGGCCGAAAAATGACGGAAGTCTTTTTCAGCTCCTCGTTCAAGCGCGCTTTCAAAAAGCGGATCGCCAGGCAGAAAGATTTGGAAGCAAAGTTTTGGGAACGCATGGAGATTTTCACCAGCGACCCGTTTGACCCGCGTCTGCGGACGCACAAACTTTCGGGAAAGCTGAACGAGCTTTGGAGCTTTTCGCTCGCCTACGACCTGCGGGTGATTTTTATTTCCTGCCCCAGAACCGCGTGATGTTTGAAAACATCGGCACACACGACGAAGTTTATTGAATTCAAAGTCGCGTCGCGCGGAGGCGGAAGAAACCCGCCTGATTTGTCACCACGCCCACCGCTGGCTGCACCACATAAATGCGGTTCGTCACCACATCCGTCACACTCACTTGCTGCACATAGCCCGCGCCCGAAAACCAACCGACCAAATCCACCGACCACTCCGCCATCAGCGCGACATCCGTGGCCGACTTCGATTGCGGGAAGGTGATTTGAAAATTTCCATTCGTCAGCGTCGGTGAAAGCGGATTTGCGTTCGCCGACTTCGGCGTGAAACCGAGCGCGTATTCCAGCAGGTTCGGCAACGCATCCGCGTCGGGATTCGCCGCGTCGCCGCTGATGAAGAGATTCGTCCGCTCCACCGAAGTGAAATTCGCGCGCAGCCAGTTGTTGATCGGGCGGTCGAGGATGTTGACCGTCGCGTTTGAAAGCGCGGTGAAAGAATAATTCGTGGACGCCGCGAGGTTCAGCGTGACGGCGACTTGGTTCGTGTTCAAATTTCCACCGAGCGGCGTCACGAAAATATTCGTGGCCATCACGTTGAAACCGAGCGTCACGTTCGTCGTGATCGGCGCGTAGTCCGTGCCGGGAAGCGCGCTGCCGCCGATGGTAAAGCTCACCGGCACAGTCAGGTTCGTATCGCCGCTGCGAACGATGCTGAAGCGTCCGCTGTTCGTCCCGAACTCGCCACCGACCGCGTCGCTCGCGACGACCTCGATGACCGTCGGGCTGTAATTCGGCGCGGCACTGCCCACGCCGAGGAAGCGCACGCCGTCCGCCACGACGTAGTTGTTCGTAGCCGTGCCGTCGTTGCGAATGATGACGCCATTGCTTTGACCCACGACAAAATTGGTGGTCGCCAACTTGAACCAGCCGCCGCTGCTCAAACGCTGGTTCACAAACACGCGGTTGGTTCCGGTGGCGTGGACGATATCATAGATCGTATTAGTCGCGCGGTTGCTGGACTCCACCCACCACGCATAAACTTCGTAAGTGCCGTTCGTCGGCAGCACTGGCGTGTAGCGCACCCAGCGCGTCGGCTTATTCACGCCGATGCCGTCGAGCAGATAGCCCGTGCCCCAGTAGCCCGCGTTCGCACCAGGAGTCCAGCCGCCGGAGTTGGTCACGCCGGGGCCGGCATCGTCCAAAATAATTCCATTCGTCGCAGACGCCGCCGCCGCCCACGTCAGCATCAATCCATCCGCGCGAAGCTGCGCGGAAAATTTTGTGTAGTTCAAATTTTGCGCGGCCACGTTGTCATCAATCGCGAACGCCGCCGCCACGCCCGCCGCGTGGCTCGTCATCATAAACACCGGCTCCATGCGGCACGACGCGAACGCGACGTGGCTCGCCGACAGCGCGAACGTGCAGAAAAGATTTTGCGCTTCGTTCGTCTTCGGCACGATGCTGCGGTAGGAAATCGGATACGGAAACGGCGGCGAACCGGCCACGCCGCCTTCGTGCCGCGTCCACCCGCCGCTCGCCACGCGCGAGACGAGATGCGAATCAATGTCGTAACGCGCGAGACAAATTCCATCCGGCGCGGTCACGCGCGACTCGAAATTGGATTGCGTCATCACATAACCGCCCACCATGCGCCGCGCCTCGCGGACGTAGATTTGCCACGGCCAACCGCCGGTGTCCGTGAATTCATCCGCCGCCAAACCCCATGACTGCGCCTCGGTGTTGAGGTTCGCGGGAATGTTCGTCGCGGTCTGATAAAAATAAAGCAGCCCGCGAATATAATCTTCATGCGCCTGCCGGATGACCGCGCGCCCCGCGTAAGTGTTCGTGGCCCAGGTATAGTTGTAGCCGACGTAATCGGTGGAC
>JAYVQV010000583.1:0-3580 GCA_043776855.1 Limisphaerales bacterium
CGGACGGCTCGTCCGCGAGTTGCCTTGACTAGCGTATGAACACGCGGACGAGCCGTCCGCGCTCCATTAGTGATGCGGTCTTCCCAAAATCGTCAGCACCACGCCGACCATGATGCCGATGACAGCGGGAAGTTTGCGCCAGCCGTTCAGTTCGTGAAAGAAATACAGTCCGCCCGCAAACGCCACGAGCGTGCTCACGCGCCGCAGACTCATCACGATGGAGACGAGCGCGTCGGGATTCTTCAGCGCCGAGAAATAAAACCAGTCTGCCACCAGCAGCGCGAGCGCGATGAATGGAATGCTCCAGCGCCATTGGAATTTATTGCTGCGCGGCCAGAGGTTCAACTTCCAGCCTAATGCAAACGGCGTGAACAGCCCGACGAGGTAGATGGAGAACCAGCATTGCACGGTCGGCACGGAAAAATTCAGCGTGCTAAAAAGGTATTTGTCGTAGAGCGAACTGACCGCGCCAAAGACGCAGCCACCGATAAGAAACCAAAACCATTTGTTCTGATGAAAGCGGATGCCTTCGCGCGAGCCGAGGACGGACAGCCCGACGAACGACGCGAGCGTGGTGAAGATGCCGAGGGTTTCCAGCAGCGTCGGGCGTTCGCCCAGAAATAAAATCGCGCCGAACAACGTGAGCAGCGGACTGGTCGCCCGGATGGGCGCGCCGATGGACAGCGGCAGATGTTTCATCGCGTAGTAAGTGCCGATCCACGAGGTCGCGACGATGGTGGACTTCAGCAGAAGTTGCAGGTGTTGTTTCCAAGTAAGTGAATCAGTGACGAGCGCGGCGGGCAACATTCCCGGCTGGATTTTCTCCGCGAGTAGCAGCGTCGTCCACACCAGCGCGCCGGTCAGCGTGGCGAAGAACAGCACGGGCGTGACGGCGTTGTGCCGCACCGAGTGCTTGGTGCAAAGGTCGTAGAGTCCGAGAAAAAACGCAGACAGGAGCGTGGCGAGAATCCAGTGCATTTACAGCCGCCAGCTTTTCAGTAGTTCCGGCAGGCCTTGGGCGAATGACTTGTTGAAGTCCACCATTTGAAAACTGGCGAGTGTCCAACTGAATTTTCTGTGGTCGCAGTCGCGGAGCAGAATGGGGATGATGCGGTTCTGGTAGCGTTGCTGGTTCAGCGCGTAGGCAAGTTCACGTTTCACCCACATTGATTTCACCGACTTCGGGGACAGGATGATGATGAACCAGTCGCAGCGTTCGAGTGCCTGGCCGATTTCATCCTGCCATTGCTGGGCGCCGCGCAAATGTGTCCGGCTATACCAGACGGGGATGCCGCGTTTGCGAAGGGTGGTAGCAAGTTTGTCAGCGAAGCGCCGGTCGCCGGTGGCGTGGGAAAGAAAAATTTCCTTCGGGCGGCTTGGTCGCTTGGTCTTCACGCTCACGCCGGGGCGAGTTCGAAGCCGTCTTTGACATAACCGGCAATTTCACGGCCAGCCTCGGCCACACGCCGTCCAAAACGCACGTTGGGAAATTTTTTTAGAATCCACGGGATGTCCGACGTGGGTTTGACAATCACGGGAATGAGCCGGCCTCGATACTGTGGAGCGCTCAAGGCGAAATCAATGTCCCGGCGAACCCAGTCCGACTTCATGGATTCTGGCGAAATCAACACAACCATCGCATCGGATTTGTCGAGCGCTTTGCCGGCTTCCAAGGCGAAATTTTTACCCAGAAAAATAGCGTCGTCGGCAAACCAGACCTTGTGTCCGGCTTCCTCAAGCTGCAAGGCGACCTGCCGGGCGACGGCTAGGTCGGAATGTGCGTAACTCAAAAACACTTTTTTCATGCGTGGCAAAGTTAATCTCCGAGCGGCTTGCCGTCAATGGCTCACATATTTGCGATGATATTGTCGCCGAACTCGGAGCATTTGATCTCCGTCGCGCCGGTCATCTGCCGCGCGAAGTCGTAAGTGACGCGCTTGCTGCCGATGGCGCCGTTGAGGCCTTTGAGAATGAGGTCGGCAGCTTCGTTCCAGCCGAGATAGCGGAACATCATTTCGCCGGAGAGAACCACAGAGCCGGGGTTGACCTGATCTTTGCCCGCGTATTTCGGAGCGGTTCCGTGTGTGGCTTCAAAGATCGCGTGGCCGGTGACGTTGTTGATGTTGCCGCCGGGCGCAATGCCGATGCCGCCGACCTGCGCGGCGAGCGCGTCGCTCAAATAATCGCCGTTCAAGTTCAGCGTGGCGATGACTTCAAAATCCGTCGGGCGCGTCAGAATTTGCTGGAGCGTGATGTCGGCGATGGAATCTTTGAAAACGAGACCCGCGCCGCGTTTGCCTTCGGGAATCTTGCACCACGGCCCGCCGTCCACGAGTTCCGCGCCGTATTCTTCGCGCGCGAGCTGATAGCCCCATTGCATGAATGCGCCTTCAGTATATTTCATGATGTTGCCCTTGTGGACGAACGTCACGGACTTCTTACCTTGCGCGATGGCGTATTCGATGGCCGAGCGCACGAGGCGCTGCGTGCCGGTTTTGGACACGGGCTTGATGCCGATGCCGACGACATCGGGCGTTTCACCGAAACGGATTTTTTTAAATTCCTTCGGGAAATTTGTTTTCAAAAACTCAATCGTCTTGAGCGCCATTTCCTTGCCCGCCTCGAAATCAATGCCCGCGTAAATGTCCTCGGTGTTCTCGCGGAAGATGACCATGTTGACCTTCTCGGGATGTTTCACAGGCGAGGGAACGCCGGTGAACCATTGCACGGGGCGCAGGCAGACGTAGAGGTCAAGCATCTGGCGGAGCGCGACGTTCAGCGAGCGGATGCCGCCGCCGGTCGGCGTGGTGAGCGGGCCTTTGATGCCGACGAGAAATTCGCGGAACGCCTCGACGGTGTCATCGGGCAACCAGTTGTTGTGCTGCTTGAACGACGCTTCACCGGCGGAAACTTCCATCCACGCGATCTTGCGTTTGCCGCCGTAAGCTTTTTGCACGGCGGAATCCATCACGCGCACGCTGCTCGCCCAGATGTCCGGGCCAGTGCCGTCGCCACGGATGAAGGGGATGATGGGATTGGTTGGGACGGAAAGTTTTCCGCCCGCGATGGAAATTTTTTCGCCTGCCGGAACCGTGCATGTGGTGTAAGCCATATTCGTAATTATTATTTTTGAAAGGTTACGCAAACCGGAAATAACTCGCGAGCAGGAAATCACGGAAAGAAGCCGGGTAAATTTTTTGGCGCTCAAAAGAATCAGCATGGCTTTGGCCGTGTCGCCGTGATAATTTTGCCGCGCTTGAAATGACCGCGAACGTGTCCCAACCCAACTGAAAATTCCATGCTTCCGCTGTCGCCATTCCTGAAAACTTTGCCGGTGTATCAGCCCGGTCGCCCGATTGAAGAAGTCGCGCGCGAACTCGGCCTGCCCGCCGAATCCATCATCAAGGTGGCGTCGAACGAAAATCCATTTGGCCCATCGCCGCTCGCGATTGCCGCGATGCAAAAGGCGATTGCCGGCGTGAATCTTTATCCCGATGGCAACGCGTTTTACCTGAAACAAAAACTCGCGGCGAAACTTGGCGTGGAGCCGGCGAATCTGGTTCTTGGCAACGGCTCAAAC
>JAYVQV010000584.1:0-14124 GCA_043776855.1 Limisphaerales bacterium
CATGTCCATGAAAAAACTTTTTCTGCTCGCCGTCTTTACGATCCCGGTTTTGGCTTTCTCGCTTCGTGCCGCTGAAATTTCTGCCGGCGGCGAGTCGCCGACGAATTTATTTCAGCCGAACTGGCAATCCATCGCGGCGCACTACCAGGTGCCGGAATGGTATCGCGACGCGAAGTTCGGCATCTTCATTCATTGGGGCGTTTACTCCGTGCCGGCCTACCACGATGAGTGGTATCCACGTTGGATGTATAAGGGCGACGAGAAAAGCCGCCGCGAGGTTTTCGATTATCACGTCAAGACTTACGGCCCGCAGGACAAATTCGGTTACAAGGATTTCATCCCGCAGTTCAAGGCCGAAAAATGGGATCCGAAGGCATGGGCGCAATTGTTCAAGGCATCCGGTGCAAAATACGTCGTGCCCGTTGCGGAACATCACGACGGATTCGCCATGTATGATTCCGCGTTAAGCCCGTGGACGGCGGCCAAGATGGGGCCGAAGCGCGACATCATCGGTGAACTGCGGCGGGCGATTCTTGCCGAGGGATTGCACTTCGGACTTTCCTCGCATCGCGCGGAGCACTGGTGGTTTTTTTCCGGCGGACGTGAATTTCCCAGCGACGTGCAGGATCCGCGCTACGCCGGACTTTACGGCCCGGCGCAATCGAACCGCAAGGATTTGAACAATCCGGAAGGTAAGGCGTTTCTGGAAGACTGGCTCGCCCGCTGCACCGAACTCGTGGACAAGTATCAGCCGGAGCTGGTCTATTTTGATGTGGTCGGCAGTTGGTCGCTCGAATTCCAGCCTTACCTGCAACGCTTCGTCGCGCATTACTACAATCAGGCCGCCCGGCTGAATCGTGGCGCGGTGGTGAATTACAAATCCGGTCTCATGCCGGCCAACACCGGCGTGCTAGATTTTGAGCGCGAGGTCTCCGATCAGGCGCGCGCTAATTACTGGCAGGCCGATACGTCCGTCGGGAGAAAATCCTGGGGCTACATTGCGAATGATGAATTCAAATCGCCCAAGCAGCTCATCAACGAGTTCGTGGACGTGGTCAGCAAGAATGGAAATTACCTGCTGAACATCGGGCCGCGCGCGGACGGCACGATTCCCGACGAGCCGCGCCAGCTGCTGCTTGCCTTCGGTGCGTGGCTGAAAGTCAACGGCGAGGCGATTTACGGTTCGCGTCCCGCCGCCATCGCCGTGGAAGGAACGACCCAGTTGCCGCCCAAAGGACCGGGTAAGGACCGTTTGGAAACGCCTTACACGGCGGCGGATTTTCGTTTCACGCAAAAAGACGGCGTGCTCTACGCCATCGCCCTCGACTGGCCCGTGGATGGAGTGTGGAATATCAAATCGCTCGCCCAAGATGCGAGCTTGCTCCGGAACGGCCAAATACAACAGGTCAGCCTGCTCGGCAGCGCGGAGAAACTAAATTGGAAACAAACCGCGACGGGTTTGGAAATTCACGCGCCGCGCCAGCATCCCTGCGACTACGCCTACACTTTCAAAATTGAAGCCAAGTTAAAAAGCGCGTCAGACAAATAAACAGCAGCGAACCAAGACATAATTATGAAATCAAAAATTCTCGCACTCGAACTGCTCTTGTGCAGTTTCACCTTCGCTCACGCCGCGCCGACCGCGCCAACGAATCCGGAGGTGGATCGCATCTACCAATTCTTCGCCTCGAGCGGCGAGACGAACCGGCCGAACCTCGGCGCGTATCTGTGGATTCCGCCGAACACGCCGAAGATTCGCGCCGTGATGGTGGCCATGCACAACGGGCTGCCGATCAATATTCTGCAAAATCCGGCAGTGCGCGCGGTGTGCCGCCAGCACGGCATTGCTCAGATTTTGCTGACGCCGTGGGCGAAGGACATCGGCGGCGTGATGATGAAGGATAATACGTTTGACGTGACCGATTCCGCGCGGACGGCGATTTACGACGGCTACCTGCAACGGCTCGCGGATTTGTCCGGTCATCCCGAACTCGTCACTGCGCCGATCGTGCCACTGGCGCATTCGGCGTTCTGCGGATTTCCATTCGAGGCGGCGATGCGCCAGCCGGAGCAATGCCTCGGCGCGATTCCCATCAAGGCTGGGTTGCCGGACGCCTATAACTTTTTTGGTTCGGGCGGCAAGGCGTTGCATCCGAGCGCCGACTTCGCGCTGCGTAACGTGCCGATTCTGTTCGTCACTTCCAGCAGTCAGGAAACCGTGGGCTGGAGCGCATATCCAATCGGCTATGGCACCTACTTGAGCAGTTACCGGCGCGGTGATAGCGACGATAATCCCGGCACAAACTACACGCCGCACGCCGAGCTTTTCGGGTCGTGCTGGGAAATGACGAGCGGCCATTTCGACATGTCGCCGCGCAATTACCAGTTCGTCGCCGACTGGCTGGACGCGATTGCGACCGCGCGGCTGCCGAAAATAGTTGGCGAACCGATGAAGAACTTGGTGCTGCGCGATGGCTGGTTGCTGGATTCAAAAATTCCGACGACCGGCGATTTGCCGAAGGATTATCCGCCGCCCGCGCCGTATCTCGAATTCAAAGGCCATCGCAATCAAGCGCTCTGGTTTCCGAACGAAAAACTGGCGCGCGAGCAGTTTGAACTGGGCGTCTCCGAGCCGCGCAAGAAAATCGAAATGTTCACCTTTCTCGATTCGACGGGCAAACCCATCAGCCTCGCGCACGGCCGGATGGCGACGATGCCCGACGCGCAGGCCTTGCTGCACGACAACGGATTGTTCACGCTGACAACTTACCATTTCACCACGCCGCCGGACATTTGCACGGTGAAGTCCAAAGACCACGCGAAGCATCCCGAAGAAGCGCACAGCTACACGAATTTGCTTTTCCCCGAAAAAACGATAATGCCGACGAGTGAAATTCCGCTGCGCTTCGCTGCGCACGGCGGCGCGTTTGAATTGGTGCGGAGCGAACAATTCAAAGATGACCGGGGCGTGATGGAGACGCGCCTCACGTTGCGGCTGATTCGCCATCGCATTGATCCGGGCGCGGGCTTCAACATGTCCTTCGTCCGCATTTTTCACGAGGGCGACAGTGAATTTTCCGCCGCCGGCCGCACCTGCCAGATTTCTCTCGCGCCTGCGGATGCGGCCGTCCTGAAAAACGCGACGAACCAAACGATAAAATTTCCGACCGTGCCGGACGCGCCAGCGACCTCGGCCAAAATTGGATTAAAGGCACAAAGTTCCGCCGGTCTGCCGGTGGATTATTTTATTTTGAAAGGGCCGGGCATTATCCAAGACGGTGAATTCATTCCCGCCGAAGTTCCCACTGGCGTGGACAGGCCAATTGAAGTGACCATCGGAGCATATCAAGTCGGCCGGCTCCAAAAAACCGGCGGCATCAGGCCCGCTGAAACGGTTTATCAGACCTTTCGGCTTGCGCCGCCGTTGCCCAAACAACCATGAACCGCCAAATGCCGGAAGTGAAGCTCGCGGTGCTGGAAATGAATCTGGTCGCGGCAAAAATTTGTTTGGCATTGGAAACTTCCGGCGCAAGCGTGGCGGCGGAATGTTTTGAAGTGGGGATGGATGGCAGCCAGCCAGATTCGCCCGTGGCGATAGCTGCCCCGGATTTGACGCGGCGCATCGGCACGCCGTTTTTGTGGGCGCAGGAGACGCATCCGCGCTACACCATCCGGCTGGCCGTCGAGTCCGTCGGAACGAAGGAGCATTACGAAATTCAATTTGGCTTCAACGCCACCGGCCAGATTGTTGTCACGGAAGAATTGCGAAAAATTATTTTCACCCCGGCGTTTTCCAATCCCCATCTCCCGTCGCTGTTTGTGGCGGGCGCTTTGCAGTCCGCCGCAAAAAGACAGCCGGGCGACGTATTTGAAACCCTGTTACATTCCATCCGGCATCAGTAGTCTGTCAACGAATCCACGCAAAATACCAAAAAAGTTTCCATGAGTTCGAATCACAATCTCAAGCGCGGCCGGCTTTCGATGGCAATCAGTTTTTGTGCAATGTTGCTTTGCGGGCAGCTTTTTGCGCCGATGACGACGATTGCCGATCCGATTCAATCACCGGAGAACCAGATTTTCCAGTTCCTGCAAAGCGGCGTCTGCACCAATTGGCTGGACGGTTCGAGCAGCAAGGCGGCGGCGTATCTTTGGATTCCCGAAAATTGCAAAAAAATTCGCGGGCTGCTGATTTTGTGCGTGAACGTGCCGGAACATCGGCTCGTCGGCCATCCGGCGATTCGCGAAGTTTGTGCGAGAAATGATTTGGGCATCGTCTGGTGCGTCCCGTCGTTCATGAATTTCCGCAAGAGCCCCAACGGCATCAACAACGCGCAGGACTACAAAACGTCCACCACATTTTTGCAGGAGCTGCTCGACGGCCTCGCGCGGCAATCCGGTTACGCCGAAGTGGCGACCGCACCCTGGCTGCCGATGGGCGAGTCAGGCCACTTGCTAATGGTGGACGCGCTGGTGGAATTTCATCCTGAACGCTGCATCGCTGGCGTGTGGCTAAAGAACAATCATTTGCCGCCGAAGAACCGCACTGTGCCGGCGCTTGTGGCCTTCGGCTCGGCGCAGGAATGGTCGCAGACGCAATCCGACATCCGCACCAATTGGAACAACATCGGCAAGGCTTACCAAGGCATTCTCGATCAACGGAAACAAAATCCGAACTGGCCTTTGAGCTATCTTATTGACGGCAGCAGCGGACATTTTGATTCCTCCGAGCAGCTGGTGAAATTTTTGGCGCACTACATTGAATGCGTCGCGAAGGCGCGCCTCGCGGACGATGGCTCTTTGAAATCCATTTCGCTCCCAAGCGGTTTTCTTGCCGATATGCCTGTGCCGCATCACGAAAATCATCCCGCGAAAAAGTTTTCCGAACTCGCTCCCGACCAACGCGGACGGCCGTGGTTTTTTGACAAGGAAAGTGCCGAAGCGGCGCAGTCATTCGCTGCAATAAATTGGAAAGCGGAAACCCAGTTGCCGGGATTTGCCGATGCGACCGGAAAAATTCTGCCGTTCAATTTCAACGGCATTTCCAACCTCGAACCAAAATATGATGACGATGGCATTACGTTTGCGTTGCGCGGCGTGATGCTGGATCAGTTGCCGGAACAGTTCACCAACGCCGGTGTAAAACTTGCGAACACGCCCGGCCAGCCGACGCTTGAATGGCTCTGCGGGCCGGTCAAGCCGCTCGGCGGCGATAAATTCCAAATCTGCCTTGACCGCTCGTTTCCGAGTTCCGCCTGCTATATTGCCGCGCGGCAGCCCGGCACGGACAAAATTCGCGCCGTGGTTCAGCCATGCGGTATCTCGTTGAAAAAAAACAATTCCGGCCTTGCGCAAAAAATTACGTTCGAGCCAATTCCCAACGTGAAGACGGGAACGAAATCCATCAAGCTCGCGGCAAAATCCGATTCCGGTTTGCCGGTAAATTTTTTCGTGCGCTATGGACCAGCAGTTATTCTTGGCGACGAACTCGAATTTACGCCAATCCCGCCACGCACAAAATTTCCGCTGGCGGTGACGGTTGCCGCGTGGCAGTGGGGACGCGCTGGCGACGCGCCGGTGAAAACAGAAGTGGTCGAACAGACTTTCAACGTCGTCGCGGAATAATATGAACCGAATCAAAATACATTTTTTGCTGGCCGTCACTTTTCTTGTTTTGCTTCACGCCCGCGCGCAGACCAATTCGGAAACCTTTTCGTTCGCCAAACGCGCGTTGGCGCTGCCGGTGCAGCGCGCGGGAATGTTCGCCAGCCAGTCCGGCGGCGCGCTGATTGTCGGTGGCGGACGCGATGAAAACGGAAATCCGAGCGCGGACGTTTTTGTGCAGACCGAGGCGGGCTGGAAAAAATTCGCGCTGGATGAACCGGTGGCGTTCGCCGGATTTGTGGGCGGCACGTTCGTGGAAAAAATCGGGGGCTTCTCGAAAATCTTCGTGGTGGGCGGCCTCGGCACGAACGGCGTCACGGACAAGGTTTTCTCGCTGGAATTCCGCGCCGGAAAACTGGTGCAAAAAAAATTGCCGCCGTTGCCGGAAAAAGTGGCGCTGGCGGGTGCGGGGGTTTTTCAAGATCAAGCGCAGAAGCAGCTTTATGTGGTCGGCGGGACGACGTCGCTCGCGGCGGATTCCGCGTCGCAAAAATTATTCCGGATGAATCTCAGTGCGAACGGCAATTCAAGTTGGGAAGAATTGCCGCCGCTGCCCGGTGCCGGCCGTCTGCTGCCGGGTGTGATTTGTTTTTACAACGATGTCCACGTCCTCGGCGGTTTCACAATTTCACAAGTCGGCGGCAAAACCGTTTACACGCCGACCGCCACGGCGCAGGCGTATCGCTGGCATTTCATTGACGGGACGACGTTTTCCGGCTGGCGCGATTTGACGCCGCTGCCCGAGGCGGTGGCCGCGCCGGCGGTTTTTCAAACGGGACAAGTTCACGCCGCACTCGCGGGCGGTTTCACGCAACCGTTTGCCGGAAATTTATTTGAAATCAAGGCCGCGTCCGAATCGCAGAGCATCCAAGTTTATCACAACGTAACCGACACTTGGGTGGCAAAGGGACGGCTGCCGGAACCGCTCGCGGCGGCGACCGTGGTGCGGCAGGGCACAACGCTCCTGCTCGGGGCGGGCGAATCCGGCGCGGCGGCAGCGTGGGAGATGGTCGTGAAGCATACGGTGAAAAAATTGAGCTGGCAGGATTATCTAGGCCTCGGATTTTATTTTTCCGTGGTGGCATTCGTCGGCATCTGGTTCAGCCGCAAGACAACGGGGAGCGAAGGCTTCGCGCTGGGCGACCGCAAAATTCCCTGGTGGATGGCGGGCATCTCCATGTTCGCGAGCGCGGCGAGCAGCATCAGCTTCATGGCGATTCCCGCGCTAGCTTTTCGGACGAGCGTTTTGTGGGCAATTCCGTTTCTGATTTTAATCCCGCTTTATTTTCTCGAAGCCTATCTCCTTTACCCGCTCATCCGACGATTGGAAATCACTTCGACGTTTGAATACTTGGAACGGCGTTTTCATCCGTCGTTGCGTTTCATCGCCAGTGCACAGGCCATCGCGTTGCAAACTTTCGGCCGCATGAACATGGTGTTGCTGCTGCCGGCCCTCGCCATCGCGGCGGTCACGGGCTTGAACGTCTATGCCAGCGTGCTGGTGATGGGCTTGTTGACCACGATCTATTCGGCCAAGGGGGGCATGAAAGCCGTCGTGTTGACGGAAGTGATTCAAGGTCTCACGATGGTGGTCGGCATCAGTCTGATTTTTATCCTCGCCATCACCGGTTTGCCGAACGGCTTCAAAAGCTTCGTCGAAGTCGGCGAGCAATTTCACAAGTTCGATCCGGCGATTCTCTCGTGGGATTACACGATGCCGGTCCTGTGGATTTTGATTTTGACGCCGCTGTTCAACAAGCTGGCATTCGCCGCCGACGCGCCGACGGTGCAGCGCGTGTTCGCCACACCGTTGAAGGACGTGCGTAAGCTCGCGCTGATTTTCATGATCTTCAGTGTATTTATCTCGTTCGCCGTCAACTTTGCCGGGGTGGCGGTTTTCACTTACTTCCATCAACACCCCGGCGAGCTCGACCCCGCGATGACCAACGATCAGATCATTCCGCTCTACATCGTGCAACGGCTGCCGGTCGGCGTGGCGGGACTCATCATTGCGTCGCTGTTTGCGGCGGCGATGTCGGCGCTGGCTGGCAGCATGAACACGGTTTCGATTTTGTTCACCGAGGATTTTTACCGCAAGTTTCGGAAGAACACGACCGACCGCCAGCGGCTCATCAGCATGCGCATCGCCTCCATTATCTGCGGCACGGCCGCAACCATTTGTGCGCTCTACATGGCAAAGCTGAATATGCGCTCGCTCTTCCAAACTTGGAATGAACTCTTCGCGCTGCTGGGCGGCGGCTTTTTGGGCATTTATATTTTGGGAACTTACACGCATCGTGCGAACGCCATCGGCGCGTTCACCGGCGCGATTGCGAGCATCGGCGTGACGCTCGCGCTAAAATATTTCACCGCCGTTCACTGGTATTTTTACACGCCCGGCGCGGTCATCGCGTGTGTCGTCATTGGTTACATTGTCAGCCTCGTCACGCCGGCCCCCAAGCACAGCCTTGCGGGTCTGACAATTTTCGACATGAAACAAGATTTAACCTCCACCGAGAAAAGCCCGTCCAAACATTAAAAAAGCCCGTCCAAACATTAAATCAAAACCTCAACATGAAAAAAATACTTCTCATTCTCACATTGCTTTGCGTAACGATTCTGCCCGCTGGCTTGCGCGCGGGCGAAGCCACCGAAACCAAAGAACAGCGCGATGCGCGCATGGCGTGGTGGCGCGACGCCAAGTTCGGCCTGTTCATCCATTGGGGCGTTTATTCCGTGCCCGCCGGATTTTATGATGGCAAGCCCGTGTCCGGCATCGGCGAGTGGATCATGAACAGGGGCAAGATTCCGATGACGAATTATCAGGCGTTCGCCAAGGAATTCAATCCGGTCAAATACAATGCTGACGACTGGGTCAAAGCGGCCAAGGATGCCGGCATGAAATACATCGTCATCACCTCCAAGCATCACGATGGTTTCGCGATGTTCGACACGCAGGCCAGCCAATGGGGAATCACCCATGCGACGTCCTACGCCAAAGATGTGTTGAAGCCGCTCGCCGAAGCCTGCCGCAAATACGGCGTCAAGCTCGGTTTCTATTATTCACAGGCGCAGGACTGGAACAACGGCGGCGCCGGCAACGGTTGGGATCCCAAGGCTGGCGTCACTATGGATGATTACATTGGCCAAATCGCCGTGCCGCAGGTGAAAGAAATCTGCTCCAACTACGGCGAGTTTCCCGCCGTCATCTGGTGGGATACGCCGGTCAACATGAACACCAACCGCGCCCAGCAACTTTACGACGCGGTTCACTCGCTCAAGCCAAACCTCATTTTGAACAACCGTCTTGGCGGCGGTTTCAAGGGTGACACTGAGACGCCGGAGCAATTTATCCCTGCCAACGGTTATCCCGGTCGTGATTGGGAAACGTGCATGACGATGAACAATACTTGGGGCTTCAAGCGTGATGACCAAAACTGGAAATCTAGCGAGACACTCATCCGCAATCTTGCTGACATAGCGAGCAAGGGCGGGAATTATCTGCTCAACATCGGGCCGACGAGCGAGGGACTGATTCCGCAGCCCAGCCTCGATCGGCTGGCGGAAGTCGGCGCGTGGATGAAGGTCAACGGCGTGGCGATTTATGGCAGCGGCTCAACGCCGTTCGGGGCGGAGGCAGGAAAATTCAGCGAAACGGAGAAGGACAAGAACGGCAAGCCGAAGTTCATCCCAAGCTGGGAATGGCGGGCGACAACGAAGCCAGGAAAAATTTATCTCTTCATCTTCAAATGGCCGGCGGACGGGAAATTTGAAGTGACTGGTCTCAAAAGCAAAGTGACGAACGCCACGTTGCTCGCCACCGGCAAGAAGTTGAAAGTGAAACAGAACGACTCAGGCGTGACGTTATCACTCCCAGCCGAAGCACCGGACAAAATTGCCTCCGTTATCTGTGTCGAGATCGCGGACTCGACGGCAAAAGCCACAACGCCAAAATAAAATTACAGCCAAGAACGTGACAATCTTTCGGCGCATTGCTAGAGCCATTTTTCTGGCGGGTCTTTTTATTCCCGTCATGACTCGGGCAGAGGTCCGGCTCAATCCGGTCTTCGCGGACAATGCCGTGTTGCAGCGGGACGCCGAAGTGCCAGTGTGGGGCACGGCGCGCGATGGCGAGCAGGTGACGGTAGAAATCCAAGGCCAGAAGGTGAGCGCCACGGCGACCGGCGGCAAATGGCTGGTGCGCCTGAAGCCGCTGACCGCCGGCGGGCCGTTCACGCTGCCCGTCACGGGTGACAATAAAATTTCGCTCACCAACATTCTCGTCGGCGAAGTTTGGTTGTGCAGCGGCCAGTCGAACATGGAATGGGCGCTGGCAAAGTCGGACGGCGGCACGAACGCCATCGTCTCCAGCCCGCAAGTGCCATCGCCGGCGGCGGGGCGCTACGGCTGGGCGGATTTGCCGAAGGTGAATCTGTTCAATCAGGCTGGCTTGCCCGCCTCCACTTTCCGCACCGACGACTGGCCGCTGTGATTTTATGATTCCGGCTCACAATCCCATTCTTACCGGCTTCAATCCCGACCCGTCCATCTGCCGCGTCGGCGAGGATTATTACATCGCCACCTCGACCTTCGAGTGGTTTCCCGGCGTGCAAATCCATCACTCGCGCGATCTCGTGAACTGGCGTTTACTGGGTCGCGCGCTCGACCGCGTGTCGCAGCTCGACCTGCGCGGCTGCCAGAATTCCGGCGGCATCTGGGCACCGTGCCTCACGCACGCGGACGGGAAATTCTGGCTCGTTTACACGAATGTGCATCATCACATGGGCGGCGTGGTGATGGACACGCCGAATTATCTCGTGACCGCCGACAACATCGAAGGCCCGTGGAGCGAACCCGTTTTTCTCAACGCCAGTGGATTTGATCCCAGTCTGTTTCACGCCGCCGACGGCAAGAAATACATCGTGCAGATGCAAATGGGCGAGGCGTTCACGCCGGTGCGTTTTGATGGAATCATTTTGCAGGAGTTCGACGCACAGAAAATGCAGCTGGTCGGCGAGCCGAAAAAAATCTGGCCCGGCAGCGCCATCGGCATCACCGAAGGCCCGCACCTGTTGAAAAAGGACGGCTGGTATTATCTCATCACCGCCGAAGGCGGCACGGCGATGCGCCACGCCATCAGCGTCTGTCGCAGCAAAAATCTCTGGGGACCTTACGAATTGCATCCGCAGAATCCGATGCTGACGGCATTTCAAAAAGATCAGCTCAACTTGAAATCCACCGGCCACGGCTGTTTCGTTGAAACGCGGAACGGCGAATGGTTCACGGTGCATTTGTGTCATCGTCCGCTCCAGCGCACCGGCCGGCTCGTGCTCGACCGCGAAGAAAATAAGTCCGTGCCATTAGGCCGCGAAACCTGCATCCAAAAATTCCGCTGGGATGCCGACGGCTGGCCGCGCCTCGCGCATGGCGACAATTCGCCGCGCGACACGGTTGAGGTGAATTTGCCCGCGCAGCCGTGGCCGAAGGAAAACCTGCGCGACGATTTCGACGAGCCGAAACTGAACATTCATTTCCAAACCCTGCGCGACCCGGCGGATGAAAACTGGTGTTCGCTCACGCGACGCCAAGGCTGGTTGAGTTTGCGCGGTCGCGATTCACTGGCGTCGTGTTTTGACCAAAGCCTCGTCGCTCGGCGGTTGCAGCATTTCAAGGCCAGCGCAGAGACCTGTGTTTCGTTTCAGCCGAAAAATTTCAAGCAGGCCGCCGGCCTCATCGCGTATTACGACCGGCTGCATTACCACTATTTCCGCATCACCTCGGCGGGCGAAGGCAAAATCAAGCTCGGCGTCATCTCGTCCGAAAACACCAAGGCCAGCCGTTACGAAGTTGCGGAACTGCCGCTGTCCGCCGGTGAAAAGATTTTCCTGCGCATGGAAAATAATTTCGCGGAGCTGCGATTCGCGTGGTCGCTTGACGGAAAAACTTGGACGCAAGTTGACCGCATTTTCGAGGCGACGATGCTGGGCGACTGGGTTTCGCCGCACAGTAATTTTACCGGCACTTTCTGGGGCGTGTGCTGCCAGGATTTGTCCGACCGCACGGCTTGGGCGCACTTCGATTATTTTGATTACCAGCCGGGGGTTTGAAACTCTGTCGCAAAAAATCAATTGGTTGGCGCAACTCGCCGATGGCGTGACCTAGAGGCCTGAAGGATGATTCAGTTACAGCCATTATGAAAAAAAATTACTCCCACGCCGGTTCGTTCTCGTCCTCGAATTCAATCTACCAAGCGAGGACGAGGAGGACTGCCCAAGGACAGGGTCAAGCTGCACCTAGTTCCACCCATTTACTCCCATGCTCGGTCTAATCCTTGCTTGCTTCGGGTCAGTCTTCAACGTGTTGACTGACGCCTCGCGCAAGAAGATCCTTGACCGCCAATACGACGCGGCGGTCATCGGCTTCTGGTGCAAGCTCGTGGCCTTGGGCTTTTATCTGCTCGCCCTCAGCGTGGTCATCGCGTGCGGTTTCGGGTTGCAACTGCCGCCGATTGGCGCATCGCTGAAAATTTCCCCCGCGCTCGCCTTCGTGCTGTATCTCGCCCTGAACGCGCTGCTGGAAGGCACCGCGATTCTGCTCAACTACCGGGCGCTGCAGGTTTCACCACTCTCGTTCTGCGTGCCGTTCTTGGCGCTGACGCCGGTGTTTCTGCTGCCCATTGGAAAATTTTTCCTGCACGAACAGATCAACGGCGGGATGGTCGTGGGCGTTTTCATCGTCGTCGTCGGCTCGCTCGTCATCAACCGCCAGCTCGTCGCGCACGGCTGGCTCGAACCCGCCAAGGCCATGGTCCGCGAAAAAGGCAGCCGCTACATGCTGCTCGTCGCGCTGCTGCTCGCGCTGACCGCCGCGTTGGACAAATGGTTCGTCACCAGCGGCGGCGACGCGGCGTTCGGCGAACGCCTGTCGCGCGCGTTCACTTTATCCATCGGCAAATCGGTGATGCTCGCGCTGTTCTTTGTCGCCCTCGCGTGGTGGCGTTTGCGGGGAACGAAAACGTCGCCAGTCGTCAATGCCGATAAAACTTCTAAACCCTCCGGCAACCTTTGGACGCAAGCCTGGCGCGACGTGCCGCAGTGGATTGTGCTCGCCGCTTTTTTCGAGGGCATCGTCCTCGTGCTGCAACTGCTCGCGGTGCAGTTCACCGTCGCGGCCATCGTCATCAGCATCAAACGCTCCGGCATTTTGCTCGCGTGTGCCGTTGGCTGGTTCGTCTTCAAGGAGCGCGGCATTACCGACCGTGTCATCGGCTCGTGCGTGATGATCGCCGGCGTGGTGATTTTCTTTCTGACCCGCCCGAACGCGCAGGGTGTTTCGCTGATTGATTTCACCGGGGCGCTCGGCGTGGCCGCCGGGGCGCTGATCGGCATGAGCATCGCACTTTACTTCACGCGGCACTCGGCGAGGGCCGCCACCGCCGCCGCGACATTGCAAAATTTATCAGGAAACAAGACATGAAATTTATTTTGGACATGGTGCATCACAATCCCGGCGAACCGCCGTTCTCATCGCGGTTTCTCGACCCGGCGCACCTCAACGACTACGGCTTCAACGGCCAGGTCTTCAAACACATCAACTGCGTCGCGACCTTTGCGGCCAGCGGCGTGGATTGCTTTCCCGCCGGTTCGCCAGAGCGAGCGTGGCTGGATAAGTTCACGCCGAACCTCGAACACGAAATCGCCGCCGCCAAGGCGCGCGGGTTGAAAGTGTTTTATCACGTTGACCTCTTTGTGCTGCCGAAACGCCTCGTCGCGCATTTCAAGAATGAAATCTGCGATCCGCAAACCGGGCGCATTCTGCTCGACCAGCCCAAGACGCTGGAGCTCCATAAAATTTTATTCGCCGAACTCACGGCGCGCTTTCCGCAAGTGGACGGCTACATCATTCGCGTGGGCGAAACATATTTGTTCGACACGCCGCACCACATCGGCAACGGCCCGATTCCGCGCGTCGGTCCCGGCTGGACGCCAAATTATCTCTATGCCGAAACACTCGCGCCGCGCGGGCCGGCGGAACCGCGTTGGTCAAAAGCCCAGGCTGATGCGTATGTG
The DNA here is from genome assembly GCA_043776855.1 of Limisphaerales bacterium. Lineage (GTDB taxonomy): Bacteria > Verrucomicrobiota > Verrucomicrobiia > Limisphaerales > UBA11358 > UBA11358. The sequence continues at coordinate 13,731 of JAYVQV010000584.1, forward strand.
ACGCTGCTGAATTTTTTGCAAGCGGAAATCTGCGCGCGGCATGACCGCCAGATTTTTTTCCGCACCTGGGACATTTTCCCCGACAAGCTCCACGCCTCGCTGCCGCATTACCTCGAAGTGACCGACCGCGTCGAGCCGCATCCGAAGCTGGCTTTTTCCATCAAGCACACGGCGCTGGATTTTTGGCGGCACACCAAGGTCAACGAATGTCTCACACAGGGAAAACATCCCCAAATTATCGAGGTGCAATGCCAGCGCGAATACGAAGGCAAAGGCGCCTATCCGAATTACGTCATGGACGGCGTGATCAACGGCTTCGAGGAAAACGCCAAAAAAATCGGGCTGCGCGATCTGGTTTCGCACCCGAAAATTCTGGGCGTCTATTCGTGGTCGC
>JAYVQV010000585.1:0-3548 GCA_043776855.1 Limisphaerales bacterium
GCCGTCCGCGCTCCGTTTTTTACGGTGTCGAGAAGCGGTAGAACTTCACGGCGTTCGTCTTCGCGGCGTTGGTGTCGGTCACTTGCCAGATTCCATTCGTGGCCATGAAGTTTGTGGCGATGACATTCCAGAAATTCGTTGAAGATAAATTTGTTGATGTCCACAAACGGTTCGTGCTGCCGGCGAGGTTGACGTAGTTGAACGCGTAGCTGCCGCTCGCGGAATCAAACGCGGACGAGAGCAGGAGGGGTTTGCCCACGATGGTCAACAATGCCGGCGTGCTGGTGGCGGCGCCAAAACTGTTCGTCACTTTCATGGAATAAGCCCCCGGCTGGTTGGCCGTGAGAAACGTCAATGACGTGCCGGTTGCCCCGGTGATCAGAAGATTGGTTTGAAAGAGCCATTGATAGCCGAGCGTGCCGGTGCCGGTTGCCGCTGAAGTGAAGGTGATGGAACTGCCGTTGGTAATCGTCGCGCTCAAAGGTTGCAAGGTGATGGTGGGCACGGGCAGTGAAGCGATGGTGAACATCGCCAGGCTGCTGGTGACTGCGCCAAAATTGTTCGTCACTTTCATCGAGTAAAATCCCTGCGGATTGGAATTGCTCAAAACGAGGGTCGTGTTCGTTGCACTGGCGACCCAGAGATTGGTTTGAAAGAGCCATTGATATCCCAACGGGCCAGGACCAGCCGCGGTCGAGGTGAACGTTATGGAGCTGCTGTTCGAGAGCATGGTGTCGAGCGGTTGCAGCGTGATGTAAGGCAGCGAGCTGACGGTGAGCAGCGCGGGGCTGCTGGTGGCCCGGCCGAAGATGTTGGTGATGACCACGGAGTAGTAGCGGGCATTGCTGTTCGTGATGCTGGTGAACGAATAGGTGCTATTGGTCTTGCCGGCCAGTGGCGTGCCGATGGCGGTGTTGACGGAATTGGAATACCACTGGAAGCGATTCGTTGGCCCCAAGGTGGTGACGGAGAAGTTGGCCGGGTCGCCCACATAAACTGTAGCCGGCTGCGGGTTCGACACAATGACCGGCGCGAAGATGACGGTGCACAAGGCCGCCGGGCTGCTGGTGACAACGCCGAGGCTGTTGGAGATTACCACCATGAAATAGTAGGCGTTGTTGTTAGTGCCAGCGGTGAACGTCAGAAAACTATTCGTCCGCGTCGGACTTGGCTTGCCGATGGATGTGCCCACGCTGTTCGTATACCAGAGATATTTGAGCGGTCCCAATCCATTGGCAGTGACCGAAAATAATGCGAGGTCGCCGGCGTTCACGGTCAAGTTTTGCGGTTGCACATAAATGACCGGCTTGGAATTGGTGGAGACGGTCAGGATGGCCGGGCTGCTGGTCACGGCTCCGTTTTCATTGGCGACCGCCACGGTGTAAGCCCCGGCGTGGTTCGTGAGGACCAAGGGGATGGTGTAAGAATTATTAGTCTGACCGGCAATCAGGGTGTTGGTGTTGAAATACCATTGGTAGCTCAATGTGCCGTTGATGGCCGTGACGGTGAAGGTGGCGGGGTTGCCATTGGTCACCGTGAGGCTTTGGGGTTGGGCAGTGATGTTGGGTTTGGCGAAGATCACCGTCAGCAACGCCGGGGTGCTGGTCACGCTGCCGATGTTGTTGGCGACGATGACGGTGTAGGTGCCGGCGTTATTGGTGGTCACTCCGGCGATGGACAGCGTGGTGTTCGTCTGGTTGAGCAACAGAGTGTTGGTGTTGAAATACCATTGATACGTCAGCGGGCCGTTGAAGGCGGCGACGGTGAACGTGGCGGGACCGCCGTTGGTCTGGGCCAGGTTTGACGGTTGCGCGGAGATGCTCGGCACGGCGAGCACCGTCAAGATCGCCGGGCTGCTCGTCGCACTGCCGTAGAGGTTGGAGACGACGAGGGTGTAGCTGGCGGCGTAATTGGTCGTGACGCTGGCGAAATTTAAGTTCGTCGCCGTCGCGCCCGCGATGGGAATGCTGTTGGAATTCCATTGGTAGCTCAACGTGCCCACGCCATCGCCGCTGCCGATGAAACTGACGGCGGCGCCGTTCGTCACCGAAAGGCTTTGCGGCTGCAGGGTGATGGCCGGCGTCAATTGCAGGCTGTAGAGCGAGCCGGAACCGCCCGGGCTGCCGGCGGAGTTGATGCCGAAAATATTTTTTCCGTTCAACCCCACCTGTCCCTTGGGATTCGCGCCGGTGGTGCTGGATTTGAAATTTTTCAGCACCAGAAACCCCGCGCCGTTCGTCTGCACCTGGAATAAAATTCCGCCGAAGCCCGTGCCCTGCACCAGCGCCGTCCCGTAAAGCGTGGAGCCGCTCAATAGCAGCGGGCCTTGCGGAGAAAGTCCCTCGCTGTTCGTCAGGCTGTGCAGCAGCGTGAAGCCGCCGCCGTTCGTGCCGAGCGCGAACACCGTGCCTGCGCCCGCCGTGCCGCCGCCGGTGGTGGTTCCGTAAAGCGTGTTCCCGTCCGACACCAGCCCGGTCCACGGAATCGCGGCGCCGGGCGCGCCGGGAAAATGGTAGATGACCGAGTAGCCGCTCCCGTTCGTGTTCAGCTTGAACACCGTGCCGAGGCCGTTGCTGCCGCCGCTCGCCGTCGTGCCGTAAAGCGTCGCGCCAATCAGGAGCAGACGTCCGCGCGGTTGGCTGCCGTCAAGGCTGTTGGTGAAGTGGCGGAGGATGGCGAAGCTGGCGCCGTTCGTGTCTATTTTGAAAACCGTGCCGCTGTTGGTCGTGCCGCCGCCCAGGCTTACGCCGTAAAGCGTCTCCCCGCCGAGCACCAGTCCGGCGATGGGCTGCTGGGCGTCCGGGAAGTTGGTGAACTGGCGCAGCACTGTGTAGCCCGTGCCGTTCGTCCCGATTTTGAAGATGCTGCCGAAATTGTTCGTGATGCCGCCCTGATAGGTCGTGCTAAACAGCGTCGCCCCGCTCACCAGCGGCTCATTCGGAAACGCCCCGTCTGGTTCGCCGGTAAAATTGTGAAGCACGTTGAAATTTCCGCCGTTCGTGCCGATGGCATAAATAATTCCCGATCCGTTCGTGCCGCCCTGCGCCGTCGCGCCATAAAACGTCGCGCCCCCGGAAACCAGCCCGCCGGGCAGCCCGCCATCGGCCACGCCGCCGGTGAACTCGTGCAGGTTCGTATAAACCGGCTGCGCCTTGGCCGACAGCCCAGTCAGCAGCAGGCACAAAAAAGTTCCCCGAAGCAACCACTCACGAATTTTTTTCATCAAACAGTTTGTTAAAATTTAATTCTGCCCCGCCGCTGTCGGCGGTTTGCAATTCCGGCAAAAATACCATTGAAGGCAGCCAGCGGCAAACTTGTTTCAAGGCTGGCGGGGAAGGGGATGCAGCTTGAAATTATTTTTGTCCAATCCTTCTCGTCCTCGTCCTCGCCGGCTCAAATCGAGGACGAGGACGAGAACGAGGACGAGAAGGAAAGCCAGTTTCATTCTGGCCGAAACCAAGCCGTTGAATTGGGGAGCGCGCCCGCCTCGGGCGCAGCGGGTCGCGCCCGCGCGACCCGCCCGGGCGGACGAAAACCAAACATCATTC
>JAYVQV010000586.1:0-3546 GCA_043776855.1 Limisphaerales bacterium
CGAGGCCATCGCGGTGTGGCAGGAAAATCTGGCGCCGTCCACTTCGCCGGAAAAACAGCGGCAGGCGGTTTTCAAGATGGCCGAACTGGCGGCGGGGCAGGGGCAGTTTGCGGAGGCGGATGCACGGCTGGAAAATTTTCTGAAACAATTTCCCGATTCCGCCGCGGCGGACATGGCGCTGCTGGCGCGCGGGGAACTGCGCCTGAAAAATTATTCCGCCAGCACCAATGCGGACGACTTGGCGTCGGCGCGGGAGCAGTTTGATTTGCTGCTTAAAAAATTTCCGTCCAGCCCGCTCGCGGGCAAAGCCCTGCTGGGGCGCGGCTGGAGCGTGTCGCTGCCGGACAAGTTTGCCGAAGGTCTGGAGGATTTCCGCAGCGCCGCGTTGAAAAATCTCGCGCCCGAAGATCTGGCCGTGGCGCGTTTCAAGGCGGGCGACGCGCTCTTGGCGCGGAAAGATTTTCGCGGCGCGCTGGAAAATTATTCCGCCGTGCTGAATGACTTTGCGGCGACGCCGTCCGTGGAAAAGGAACTGGGCGGACGGGCGCTGTATCAAAGCCTGCGCGCCCAACTGGAACTGGGCGACGCGGCGGCGGCGGGCGTGGCGTTCGGCAAACTGTTTCCGCAATTTTCCAGCGGCGAACTTGGTCAGGGCGGCGCGCTGTTATATGGCGAGAGCCTGGTGCGCCCGGCTGACGCGCGCGCGCTGTTTGAAAAACTGGCGCCGCAATTTTCCGGCGGCGCGCTGGAGCCGCCGTTGAAGCTGGCCATCGCGCGGGCGTTTGAGCTGGAGCAGAACTGGCCGGCGGCGCTGGCGGGCTACACGGACTGGCGGCGGGATTTTTCGACGAACAGTTTGCGCCCGGAGGTGGATTACTCGCTGGCGCAGGTGAATTTCCACGCGGGCAACGAGGCGGCGGCGCTGGCGCAGTTCACGGAGTTTGTCGCCCAGCATCCGGCGGACACGAACGCGCCCTTGGCGCAGTGGTGGATCGCGGATCATTTTTTCCGCGCGGGAAATTTCGTGGGCGCGGAGACGAACTACGAGGCGGTCTTTCAAAATCCGGCGTGGAAAAGTTCACCGCTGTTTTTTGAATCGCAGTTGATGGCCGGCCGGGCGGCGTATGGGCGGACGAGTTTCAAGGAGGCGGCAGATTATTTCACCAAGCTCTTCACGGATATAAATTGCCCGGACGAGGTCGGCTTGAAGGCGCGGTTCGCGGCGGGTGCGGCGCTGATGCACATGGAATCGGCGGACACGAACGTGACGTTCGCGAGCCTGCAACTGGCGACGAATCTTTTCAGCCAGATCATCCAAAAAAATCCGACGAACGAAATCGCCGCGCGGGCGCTGGGCAGCCTGGCGGATTGCGCCGTGCAGATGGGCGAACTGGCGGTGGCGACGAACGCTTACGCGCGTGCGGCCGGGACGAATCTGACGCAGGATGTTTTTGTCCGCAGCCGCGCGCAGGTCGGGCTGGGGCAGGCGCTGGAAAAAATGGCGGCGCAGGCGACGGGCGCGGAGCGGACGAACCTGCTGAATCTGGCGCTGGATAATTATCGCGCGGTGTTCGATGGCGACAATCTGGGCGACCACCAGACGCAGGATTTATGGTGGACGAAGAAGGCGGGTTTGTTCGCGGCGCCGCTGGTCGGCGTGCTGAACAATTACCAGACGCAGACAAATTTTTACGCGCAGCTTAAAATGAAGCTGCCGCAACTGGCGGCGCAGGTGGATAAAAAGATTTCCACGCTGTCGCCGGAAAAAAACTGACGTGCATGTTTCATACGCCACGTTGACAGGCGCGGTTTTCAAAACTAATTTCACACCCATGACTGAAAATATTTCCTCCAACAAGGTCGTCGCTCTGACCCCGGCGGCGGTGGCCGAGGTGAAGTCGCTACTGGCACTGCCGGAGAATGCAGGCAAGCACATGAGATATTATGTGGAGCAGGGCGGCTGCTCGGGGATGCAATACGGCATGATTTTCGACGAGCAACGCGAGGGCGACCTCGTTGCCAGCGAGGACGGAATTTCGGTCTTGGTGGATCCGATCAGCGCGGATTTTTTGCGCGGCACGGTGGTGGAGTTCAGCGACGCACTGACGGGCGGCGGTTTCAAGATCACCAATCCCAACGCGAAAGAAAGCTGCGGCTGCGGCAAGTCGTTCACGACTTGAATCAAACTGCCTGCCTGCGGGCCTAAAGTTTATTTGTCGAAATCTTTTAATCGTCTCCAACGTCTGCGCTTCCTGTGATTGGCAACCTGCTCATGCCCGAACTGGCGGAACTTATCCGGCAGCGGGATTTTAACGGCCTGCGCGAAATTCTTTGCGGCTTTCACGCCTCGGACATCGCTGAAATCTTTCTGGATCTCAAGCCGGACGACGAGGCGGTGCTGCTGCGCCTGCTGCCGCGTGAACTGGCCGCCGAGGTCTTTGAATATCTCCCGCTCGACGACCAGGAAAAAATGCTGCACGCGCTTGGCAGTGAGCAGGTGGCGCAAATTCTCAACGACATCGCGCCGGATGACCGCACCGCGCTCTTGCAGGAATTGCCCGCCGCTGCGACGCAGAAATTGTTGAACCTGCTTTCGCCCGAGCAACGGAAGGTCGCGACGGAGTTGCTGGGCTATCCGAAAAATTCCATCGGTCGCCGCATGACGCCGCGCTACGTCGCCATCCAGCAGAACTGGACGGTGGCGGAAGTCTTCGCCGAATTGCGCCGGCAGGAGCACAAGCGCGATGCGATGAACCAGCTTTACGTCACCGACAGCAAAGGGCGTCTGGTGGATTTCGTTCGCCTGCGCGACTTGGTTGTCGTGCCGCCGCAGACTTCCGTGCTCGAGGTTTTGGAAAATAAAAAATTTTTTCTTCGCGCGGCTGATGATCAGGAAACCGCTGTGGCGGCTTTTAAGAAATATGATGTCTCCATGCTGCCGGTCGTGGATTCGAATGACGTGCTCGTCGGCGTGGTGACGGTGGATGACGTGCTCGATGTCGCGGAACGCGAAGCGACCGAGGACATCCAGAAACTAGGCGGGGTGGCTGCTTTAGAGGCGTCGTATCTCAAGACCGGGATTTTGGAGATGGTCAAAAAACGCGCACCGTGGCTGGCGGTCTTGTTCGTCGGCGAAATGTTCACGTCCGTGGCGATGCAGAATTACGGCGGCGAAATCCAAGAGGTCGTCGTGCTGGCGTTCTTCGTGCCGCTGATTTTGTCGAGCGGCGGCAACTCCGGTTCGCAGGCCACGTCGCTCATCATCCGGGCGATGGCGTTGCAGGATGTTTTATTGCGCGATTGGTGGAAAGTTTTACGGCGCGAACTGGCGACGGGATTTTTGCTTGGCTGTATCCTCGCCACCGTCGGCATGGCGCGGGTTTTTATCTGGCAGTATCTGCACCTCGCCGGCCCGAACGGTTACGGCGCGAATTATGGAATGCTGTCGCTGACCATCGGCGTGAGTCTGGTTTGCGTGGTGCTGTGGGGCAGTCTGGTTGGCGCGATGCTGCCGATGTTTTTGCGGCTGATCCGGCTCGACCCGGC
>JAYVQV010000587.1:0-3540 GCA_043776855.1 Limisphaerales bacterium
CATCACATCGTCAATCAGCAGCACCGGCGGCGAGCCGTGGATGCCCGTGAGAAATTCCGCCTGCGCCATCTTCAACGCAATCGCCAGCGTCCGCTTCTGCCCTTCGCTGCCGAATTGCGCGGCGGATTTTCCGTTCTGCAACAACGACAAGTCATCGCGATGCGGCCCGACGAGCGTAGCGCGAAACGTTTTCTCCCGCGCGCGTGACGACGCGAGTTCCACGGCGAAATCATGCTTCACGCTCGGCTGGTATTCGATGCGTAATTCCTCCGCATCATTCGAGATGCGCCGATACGCCAGCCGCGCGAGCGGGGAAAATTTCGGCACCAGTTCGCGCCGCGCGCGGATGAGGTCATTGCCCAGCTTCACGAGTTCGGCGGAAAAACTTTCCAGCGCCGCCTCGTCCGTGACGCGCGCCTTCAAGAGCGCATTGCGGGCGCGGACGCTGTGCATGTAACGCTGGAGCAATGCGAGATAACCCGGCTGCGTCTGGGCAAGCAACAGATCAATGAAGCGCCGCCGCGACCGCGCCGAGCCTTTGACGAGTTCCAAATCTTCCGTGCAAAAAACCACCGTCCGCAGCGCGCCGAAATAGTCCGTGAGCTTTTTCACCGGCTGGCCGTCGAGCGCGAGTTTCCGTTCACGCGCTGACCAGTAGATTTTTATTTCGCGATCCAGGTGGCTGGTCAAAATTCGCGGCGCGGTTTCCCGCTCCCTCGCCCCGTCGGACGGGGAGAGGGCTGGGGAGAGGGGATTTGATTTTAGAAAAGTGTCGGCCTCCTCTCCCCGGCCCTCTCCTCGTTGAGGAGAGGGAGCCAGCGAGCGCGCCGCCGGAATAATTCCGCCCACCACATTGCCGCCGACAAAATAGCCTTTCGCGCCATGCCGGATCATCTGCGCGCCGCCAACGCCACGAAAGGAACGCAGCGTGGCCATGAGATAAACCGCTTCGAGGATGTTCGTCTTGCCCTGCGCGTTGTCGCCAAGGAGTAGATGGAAGCCCGGCGTAAAGTCAGCATCCAACCGCGCGTAGTTGCGGAAGTCGCGGAGTCGCAGATGGGCCAGATGCACGCGGAGAAAATGAAGGGCGGACACCTCATCCGCGAGTTTTTTCGATGGTGGGAAAAATAATTCTTTCGGGACTCTTGCCGTTGCGCGGGTGAAAGAAAGTAAATTTCCATTCACCGGCAGCCTTGCCTCAAGCTGCGACCGGCTACTCGCCTCCTTTTCTTTTAGTTAGTTCACCGCTAAACTTTTCCGCGTGACACACGCCGCTGCCAAAATCCGCCACGCCGAACTTGCCGCTGAAATCCGTCGGCACGACCACGCCTATTACGTTGAGGGCGCGGCGCAGATTTCTGACCGCGAATACGACGGGCTTTTCAAGGAGCTTCAGGAACTGGAGAAAAATTTCCCCGACCTCATCACCGCTGAATCGCCCACGCAGCGCGTCGGTGGTGCGCCCAGCGAAAAGTTTGCCCGCGTCAAACATCTCGTGCCGATGCTCTCGCTCGACAAAGTTTCCGCCAGCGATTCGCCGACCAAGGACGAAGAACCAGATCGTGATAAACGCAATCGCGCGCAGGATGAAAACACTTTGGCGGAACTGCGCGCCTTCGACCAGACCATCCGCAAACATCTCGGTCGCGACAACGTCCAATACGTCATTGAGCCGAAGGTGGACGGCGTTTCCATCAGCCTTCACTATCGCCACGGCAAGCTCGCGCGCGGCGTCACGCGCGGCGACGGCGCGGAAGGCGATGACATCACGACCAACCTCAAAACCATCCGAGGCATTCCGCTGGAGCTTCGTAGCAGCCGACGTGAGGAGGCTCCCTCTTCCACCGAAAACAGTCAGAGCCTCCTCACGTCGGCTGCTACAATTAAAATGTTGGAAGTGCGCGGCGAGGCTTACATGACGATCAAGGAATTTGATGCGTTCAACACCAAGCTCGCTGCTGCTGGTGAAAAAACTTTGCCGAACGCGCGCAATGGAACCGCTGGCACGCTCAAGCAGCTTGACCCAAGCGTGGTCGCACAGCGCCCCATCCGCGCGGTGTTTTATGCGACCGGCGCGCTAGATGGCATCGAGTTCAAGACGTATTCGGAAATGCTGGAAGCGCTCGCCAAGTTTGGTCTGCCTACGCAAAAGCTCTGGTGGGTTTGCGATGGCATCGAGGAAGTGCTGAAAGTTTATCGCGAGAAAATCGTCGCGCATTACGACGAGGACAAAGATTTGCGACGCCAGTTGCCTTACGAAATTGACGGCATCGTGCTCAAAGTTAATTCACTCGCCGATCAGAAGAAAATTCCCGGCCGCAGTCGTTCGCCGGGCTACGCCATCGTTCACAAACCCGTGCCGTGGATCACGCCGGCGGAAACCATTTTGAAAGCCATCACCGTGCAAGTCGGGCGCACCGGCGTGCTCACGCCCGTGGCGGAACTCGAACCCGTCTTCGTGCAAGGCTCGACCATCGCGCGCGCCACGCTGCATAACGAGGACGAGATCCGCCGCAAAGACATCCGCCTCGGCGACACCGTGGTTATTCGCAAGGCCGGCATGGTCATCCCGGAAATTTTTGAGGTGGTGAAAACCAAGCGTCCGCCCGGCGCGGAGGAATTCGATCTGTTCAAACACGTCGGCGGAAAATGCCCCGCGTGCGGCGGGCCGATTGCGAAGGATAAAATTAAAACCGGTAGGGCTGACCTGCCGGTCAGCCTCGACAATGGGGCGGCGCAGCAACGCCGCCCTACCGGAGAAAATGAAGAAGTCGCTTGGCGCTGCCAGAACATCGCGGGCTGTCCGGCGCAACTCACACGGCGCGTCGAGTATTTCGCACAACGCAAAGCGCTCGACCTCGAATCACTCGGCGGCATCGTGGCCGAAAAACTTATCGAACGCGGCCTCGTCAAAGAGCCGCTCGACCTGTTCGACCTAAAACTGGAAGTGCTTGGCAAACTGAACCTCGGCACGGACGATGAACCGCGCACGTTCGGCGAGAAAAACGCGACGAAAATTCTCGAAGCGCTCCAGCGCGCCAAGACCGCGCCGCTGAACCGCTGGATTCACGCGCTCGCCATCAGCGACGTGGGCGAAGCCACCGCCAAGCAACTCGCCGCCACGCATGAATCGCTTGAAGCACTGGCCGATTCTGCCGTGCTGCGCGACATCCGCGACCTTGGCGAGAAAGAAAGTGAACGTGCCGAAATTAGTCCGCGCTCGCGCAAGAATCCGCCGAAGAACGAGCGGGAAAGTGCGGAACGGGAAGTGCGGAGTGCCAAATTAAAGGCGCAGATTGCGGAGATCGAAGCGCGACTCGACACGGGTGGATTGAAGTCGAAGCTGGTGGAAGTCGGCCCGGTTGCCGCCGCGAGTGTTTTAGATTTCTTTGCGTCCAAGGCTGGCAAGAAAGTTCTCGACCGCATCCGTGATCTGGGCATCACGCCGGAGCGCGGAACATTGCTCCGCGTGGCCAGCGACGATGCAACGAGCGGAGCAATGCTCCACGCTCCGTTTGCGGGGAAGACGTTTGTGCTGAC
>JAYVQV010000588.1:0-3528 GCA_043776855.1 Limisphaerales bacterium
GCTATGGACAGGGGAGAGGAGGCCAATGGTTTGCGAAATAAAAATCCCCTCTCCCCAGCCCTCTCCCCGCTCGTGCCTCGCGGGGCGAGGGAGCCAGACAGCAACAGGGGCAAGCTGCACCCCTGCCACGCGGGCAACCAATTTCGTGATGGCTTTTGCGTTGCCGTTGAAAAATAATTCAGGCTTGTGACTGACGACCGTTCTAAATTCCCCAAGTCCGTGGCGTGGGCTGCGTTTCTGATTTACGCGGTGACGCTGGCGCATGGCGTAACGCCGGGCAGCCTGTTGCTCACGGCCAAGGTGGCGGGCTGGGACTGGTTGCCGCTGGCGAACCGTCCGCTGACGTGGCTGCTCACGCTGCCGCTGCACCTGCTGCCGGCGGGCTGGATTCCGGTGGCGCTCAATTTATTTTCCGCCGCGCTCGCGGCGCTGACGTTGCGGGTGCTGGCGCGTTCGGTGGAATTGCTGCCGTGGAGCAGCGTGCCGGCGGAAAAGTTTTTCTGGGTGCGAAAATTTCCCGGGTTGCTGGCGGTGGCGGTGTGCGGGTTTGAATTTTATTTCTGGCAGGAAGCCACGGCGATGTCCGGCGAGTTGCTGGATTTGCTGCTGCTCGCGACGGCGGTGTGCTGTCTGCTGGAGCAGCGCGTGGATGCCAAGGAAGGCGTCTGGCTGGGGCGCGCGGCGTTCGTTTGGGGGCTGGGCATGACGGAAAACTGGGTGATGCTGGTCACGCTGCCGCTGTTTGTCGCCGCACTGATTGCGTTGCGGGGGCTGGATTTTTTTCGGGCGGATTTCATCCGACGAATGACAGTGCGGGGACTCGCGGGATTTTCCATTTATCTTTTGCTCCCGCTCGTGAACGGGCTGTGGCCCCATTCGCCTTGGAGCTTTGGCGAGGCGTGGCTGGAAACATTTCAGTCAACCAAAAGCGTCTTTCACACGCTCTACTACAATTTCTGGTCGTGGCACCGGCTGCTGACGGTGCTGGTGCTGATGTATTTCCTGGTGCCGTCGCTGCCGTGTTTTTTGAAATTGCCGGACGAAGACTTGGAAAACAAACCGTTCGTGGACCGGTTGCAGGCGAGAATTTTTCTGGCGGCGCGCGTGGCGCTGCTGCTGGCGTGCCTGTGGCTGGCGTTCGATCCGGTCGTCGGTCCGCGTGAAATTATGCGGCAGCAACTCGGCGTTTCGCTGCCACTGCTGACGTTTGCTTATGTGAACGCGCTGGGCATTGCGTTTCTTGCGGGCGGACTGCTGTTCGCGGCGAAGGTTCCGACGCAGCGGATTCCGCACAGCGCGGTGCAGAAGGTCAATTCCTTTTTTCGTCGCAACGCGTTTGGTTTGCTCGGCGGCGCGGCGGCGGCGGTGGTGCTGGCGTTGCTGGTGCGGAATTTGCCGGTCATCGTCACGCAACATCGCCAGCCGCTCGAACAATTCGGCGAAACGGTCGCGCGTTCGTTGCCGTCCGGCGGCGGCATCGTGCTGGGCAATGATGAGGTGAAGCTGTCCCTGTTGCGCGCCGCACTGGCGCAACGCGCGGATAAAAATTCGTGGCCGACGGTGAACTTGAAACTAATTCTCAACGGCAAATACCGCTTGGGGCTGGAACGAATTTCGCCGCGCGGCTGGCTGGCGGCGGGCGCGGGCGAATTGAATCCGGCCGAGGCGATTCGCCTGCTGGAGGGGATGGCGCGCACGAACCAATTTTATTTTCTCCAGCCGCACAACGGCCAGTTGGTGCATGAACTTTTTCAGCCGCAACCGCTCGGCGCGGTGAGCGCGCTGCGGCGTTATCCGTCGAACCGTTTTGAACGGCTGGTGCTGCCGCCGGCAACCGTCGCGGCGGGCGAAAAATTCTGGGACATGGAATGGTCCGGGCAGATCGCCGCGTTGGTGCCGAATGAAGATCGAACGTCGAAGCTGGAAAATTTTTTCAAGAACCACCTGCTGCTGGTTCCGGCGCGAAGCCAAGCGCAGCCGCAACTGGCGGCGTGGTATTCCGCGTTGCTGGATGACTGGGGCGTGACGCTGGCGCGGACGGGCCATGAGGCCGCCGCGCAAAAACGGTTCGCGCAGGCGGTGCAGTTGAATACGAACAACCTGATCGCGCAGGTGAACCTGGTTTGCAATTCCAACCGGCTCGCGGGAAAATTTCTTTCAATCGCCGACGGCAGCGTGCTGGTGCAAAAATTCCGCAGCATCCAGCAGATCGCCCAAATCATCAATGTCGGCGGCGACGTGGACGAACCCGCATTGCGCTGCGTGGTGGGCAACGCCTGCCTCGCCGCCGGCTGGCCGCGCCAGGCGTGGGCGGAGTTCGACCGCGCGGCGACGCTCGCGCCGGAGGCTGTGATGCCGGAGCTGGCGCTCGCACAGATTTATTCCCGGCTGCGGTTTGATGACGAAGTTTTTGCGGTGACGAAAAAATTGCGCGCGAAAGTGGAGGCCACGCCGGCGGGCAAAGCCCTCGAAGTGGAACTGGCCGTGCTCGAAGCGAAGTCGTGGATGTCGCAGACGAACACGGCGCTGGCGGAAAAAGTTTTGTCCGCCGTGCTGTCGAATCATCCCGACGATGTGCCGGTGGCGGAAACGGTGTTTCGTTCGTATCTGGCGTTTGGCGATTCGGCGGGCGCGCTGCGGATGATCGAGGCGCAGCTCGCAAAAAATCCCGGCAGCGTCCCGGCGTTGAACAATCAGGCGGCGCTGCTCATCCAGTCCGGTCGCGCGGCGGCGGCGATTCCCGTTTTGAACCGGGCGCTGGCACTGACCAATGTGCCGTCCATCTTGCTGAACCGCGCCATCGCCCAGATGCAATTGCGGAACATTGACGCGGCGGAAAAAGATTATCGGCAACTGACGAATGCGCCGGTGGACCAGTTCAGCGTCCACTACGGCCTCTCGCAAATCGCCGAGCAGCGGCAGGAGACGAACGCGGTCATCCGCCATCTGGAATTTTGCCTGACCAACGCGCCGACTGGTGGCGCGAAGTGGCAGGAAGTCAGCGCGCGGCTGAACGCGCTGGGAAAAACGAAGGCCGACTGACCCGGGCTACTGCAAACCGGCAGAGTTTTTGCAGTGACGTTTCTATTTCAGAAATAAACTTTGGCAAGTTCTGGTGAAGGGCAAAGAAACAAACCCGTCGAATAAAATATAAATTAACTGGGGAGACGGAATCCTTCGAGCGTCTGGAAACTTCACACCTCACCGCCGGCATAGTTTTCGCCGCGCGAAAAACTCCACCACCGCTGGCAGCTTTTCGTGGCGCGGGCAGACGGGACTCGTTAGACTCTCGCCATGTTCAATCCGCGTTACCGGTTCATTGTCTGGGCGGTGGCGTCCATCGTTGCCATCTGGCTGGTGGCGGTGGCGGGGCGTTGGTTTCTGGAAAATCGCAAGGTGACGGCGGACAAGGTGCGCGCGTATGTGGAATCGGTAGATTTCAGCAAGCTCGCGGGTGATGCGCGGGCGAAGGCGCTCAAAGATTTGGAAGATAAGTTGAACGCGCTTTCCTACGAGGAGCGGCAGCGG
>JAYVQV010000589.1:0-3517 GCA_043776855.1 Limisphaerales bacterium
CGCCGAACAACTGGTGAGCCGCCGCCCGCCCGCGCCGCCCACGGCGAACGGTGACTGGAAGTTTCCCGCCGGACAGCATCTCGGTAAATTCCGCGCGCCACGCTGCGGAAACGGATTGAGAAATTCGGAATTCTGCGTGAGTTGAATGTGAAGTAAACTATGACTTCCCTAACCAAGTCAGAAACACCGGAACGGCCAGCGTTCGATTTGATGCGGGCAGCCGGCATCATCTTCGGTCTGTGGATTCTGGCGGCGATTCTTTCCAGTCGCTGTCTCTACGCCGACGGGTCGCACGAATTCATCCGGGTGTTGGACGCACAGAACTTCGCGTTGCTGATGTGGTCGCGGCATTTTGCGTTTTACATCTACGAATTTCCGCTGGTGCTGGCGATCAAGCTGGGCGTGACGGATCTCTCGTGGCTGCGTTTCGCGTTCGGACTGGGCTGTTTCCTGCCGTGGCCGCTGGCGTTGTTTTGTTGCTGGCGCATTTCACCGAAAAATTTCTGGCTCGCGGCGGCGGGCTGCGCGGCGGGCTACTTGAACGCGGCTTTCATGGCCGTGGGCGAACACATCGTGGCCCACGCGCTGTTCTGGCCGGCGCTGTTCGTCCTGCTGTTCGCCCGCCCGTTGAATTTTTTCGCCGCCGCCGTCCTGGTGGCCTCGGCGACGGGGATGCTGTTCAGCTATGAATCGCAGATTGTCCTGTGCGTGCCGCTGGCGTTGCTGGCGTTGTGGCGGGCGTGGGAGTTGAAAAATGAACCGGGCAATTTTCGCTGGATTATTTTTGCGATGGCAACGGCGGTGTTTCTCGCCGGAACCTGCATCGGCCTGTGCGGAATTTTCTTCCCGGAACTGCCCGGCAACCTGCAAGGTTTCAAATCCGGCACGCTGGGGATTTTGAAACACATGGGCTGGACGTTCGGCTGCACCACCGTTTGGGCCGGACTTTTGCTGGTCGTGTGTTTCTCCAAGCGGGCCGCGCAATTCATCACGCTCAAGGCCGTTCGCTATGTTTTGTTCGCCCTGCTTTTGGTCTGGGGAACGTGGCCGCTGCTGGCTCCGGGACGGCTGGACAATGCCGTGCAATTTGATAATCGCTCCCTCGATCTGCTGGTGCCGATGGCGCTGCTGCCGGTCGCCTTGCTGGCGCGGTTCCGCGCGCACTGGCTGGAGCCAAGACGAAAACTGCTCGTGCAGTTCGTGGCCGCATTATGGATCGCACAATCGCTCTGGCAGATTTCCACCACCGTCATCTGGTATCGGGAGGTGGTCTTCATGCGGGAATTTCTGGCCGCCAAAAAAGGCATCATCCCGTTGCGCCAAACCACCCTTGCCTCCGACAAGATGCAAGGCGGCGATGTGCGCCCGGATGCTTTTGGCGGTCGCTTTGAATGGACTTGGCCGTGCTTGAGCATTTCCGTCGCGACCACGACCAACATCAACAGCCTCATCTGCTCCGAAATTTTCCTCGACCCGCAGTTCATCAACGCCGGCTGCTGGCAGCCATTCGACCCGGCTGATCCAAAAACTTTTCCCCGGCTGGAACATTACGGCCTCAATTTTGCAGGACACATCGCCGCCCTGCGCCAGTTCGAGGCAAGTGAACGGCGAAGCCCGCCTTGACACGACCCCGTTCGTTGTTATTCTCCAACGCTCCGGTTTTTGTGCCGGAACAATTTTATTTGAATTTATGAAACGCCAGTATCAACCGTCGAAAATCCGCCGCAAACGTCAGCACGGCTTTCTCAATCGCAACTCCACCAAGAGCGGCAAGGCCACTTTGGCCAACCGCCGCCGCAACGGACGCAAGCGCCTGACGCCGGTTTGATGCCGTGAACGACGCGCCGAAACGTCCGCCTTCGCCACGCTCCGGCGCGACGAGCCTGCGTTTTGGCCGCTCATCCCGGCTCGCGCAAAGCCGCGATTTCGCCCGCGTCCGGCAGCAGGGGCAACGTCTGGTTCTCGGCTGCCTCATCGCCAACTGGCAGCTATTGCCGGATGGCTCCACGCCCAAACTCGGTGTGGTCACGAGCAAGAAAATCGGCGGCGCAGTGCAACGCAATCGCGCCCGCCGCCTGCTCCGTGAAAGTTTCCGCCAGCATCAGCATGAGTTTGTGAAGCCGGTGGATTTGGTTTTGGTCGCGCGAAATTCCATCGCGGGAAAAACTTTTGCCGCCGTGGAAAAAGATTATCTCGCGGCGTTGAAACGGGCGGGGCTGCTGGAATGACGAATGACTAAATCCGAATGACTAAAGAAATCCCAATGCCACATGTTGAACCGCCTGGGCGCACGGCGGCTTCCCCTTCGTCATTCGGGCTTCGTCCTTCTTTAGTCATTATGGTTTCGTCATTCGTCATTTTCCTCATCCGCGCCTATCAATTAATTATTTCTCCCGCGCAAACTATTCTCTTCGGCGCCACCGGCGGCTGCCGTTTCACCCCGACGTGTTCGGCCTACGCGATGGACGCGGTGCGGGAACACGGCGCGATGACGGGAACATTTTTAGCCGCCAAGCGCGTCTGCCGCTGCCATCCGTGGGGCGATTGCGGACACGATCCGGTTCCGAAAAGCGGAAAGCAGAAATTGGAAAATAGAAATCTGCCGCAGCCCGCTGCTCACTCATCACTCGTCACTTTTTAATTCTCATGGACAAGACTGGCATCATCGTCATTTCACTCTGCGTCGCCCTGCTCGGGGTGTGGCTCTACCAACAGAACGAATACTCCAAGCAACTCACGCACTGGCAGCAGACCAATCAGGTCGCCAAGGTCATGGCGCAGCTCACCAACAGCCCCGCCGCTGCCGGAGCAACGGCGACAAGTGTGGCCGCCACCGCCGCTGGAGCGGCAACCTCCACGGCCACGATGCCGGTGGTGTTCGCCGCGAACTCGCCAGAAAAAACCCTCGTGCTGACGAACGGTCGCGCGCGTTACACCTTCACCACGCTCGGCGGCGGTTTGAAGTCGGTGGAATTTTTCGATTATCCGCAGACGATTTCCGCGCGCTGGAAAAATGACATCCACACTGCGCCCGGCCTCGCCACGTTGAACAACAAGGCTTCCGTTCCCGCGCTCGCCGTGCTAGGCGATGCGAGTTTTGTCGGCGACGGACAATTCACTTTGACCACGACGGCAACGGGCGGCGTGCGCGCGGAAAAAACGTTGGCGGACGGCCTCGTCATCGCGAAGGAATTTCAGTTCAGTTCCAACTACCTCATGAACGCGACGGTGACGCTGAAGAATACTTCCGACAAATCATTGCTCGTGCCGCCGCAGGAAATCGTCGTCGGCACGGCCGCGCCGATGGACGCGGACGACACCGGCCTGCTCTGGGGCGCGATGTGGTGTGACGGCACGAACGCCACGGACAATCCCGTGACGGCATTTTCCGGTGCCGGCTTTGGCTGTTCTGGTGGCCCGGCCAAAACCGAAATTCGCGCGGGCACCGGCCACGTTGTCTGGGCCTCGGCGCACAACCAATTCTTCGCGCTCGTGGCGATGCCCAAGCAGCAGGCCG
>JAYVQV010000590.1:0-3514 GCA_043776855.1 Limisphaerales bacterium
AGAGATCGAGACGCGCAACGAAGTGGACAACGCCGTCTATCGCACCGAGAAACTGGTCAAGGACAACGCCGACAAGATTTCGGCGGACGACAAGACCAAGCTCGAGACCGCAGTTGCCGCCGCGAAGGAAGCGCTCAAGGGCAGCGACTCCGCCGCCATCAAAGCTGCCGGTGAAAAGCTGAATGAAGCCGCGCAGACCGTTGGCGCGGAACTTTACAAAGCCGCCGCCGCGAAAGCGCAGGCGGACAAGGCCGGTGCTGCGGGCGGACAACCCGGCGGCGAAGCGCCGAAGTCCGAAGAAGCGAAGAAGGACGACGGCGTGATTGACGCGGAAGTCGTGGACGAAAAGAAATAAACAAAAAACTTATGAACAACAGCCCATATTTTCTTGATATTCAGGCAGGCAAAAAAGTCCTTTGCAGTCTTGAGTCTGCCGTTCCATTCCAAGCGTTTTCGGTGGGAGACACGTTAAATTTCAACGAACGAGGTTTCAAAATTAAGAAAATTGAACATTTCATTCGAGATAGCGAAGAGGACAAACAAACTGTTCACAGAATTCTCCTGTTTGTTACTCCAATAAAATAAAGCGACATGAGCGTAAGATTTGAACCAATTCGCATCACTGATTTAGTTGCCGAAAAAACGGAGCAATCTCCGACTGCTTCTGGTTTGCGTCTCATGTATTTGCGGCTTTCTAGCTCTCCCGCTTCAGAGTGGACTCAGCTATTTGATAACCAGCGTTTCTTTCCCAAGCAAAGAAACATTGTGAGTGGATCAAGGGAGGCGAAAGTCCGAGGTAGCTATATTGTGGTGGACTGTGTTCCTGAAGAAATGGAACGACATCACAGCGAGTTAAAGCACGACGTGGTTGTTGCAAACAATGAATATCAGGAATATCTAAACAGAGTTGCGGCTAAAATTGCACAAGAAGTTCAAGCGCGAAACGCAGAACTAGAAAAAGTTGCAGATATTAAATCGCGTTTGAAATTTGATTAAAAACTTTTCCCACCGCTCGGGCGGCGGGACTTTGAAACCAAAATGAAATTGGCGCAGACAAATTTGAGCGGGCTGGTAGGGCGCGTCACTCCGTGCGCGCCGTCGTGTGCCAATCCGCGCGCGGCGGGCAGAGGACTGCCCGCCCTACCCGTCGTCGGCATATTCCGTCCGCGCGCAGATGCCGCTCCTACGGAGCTTGAAAATTTCATGGCGGCGTTGGCTACAACTATGCCGCGCCTCCGGCGCTTCGGCGGAGCGCGGGTCTGCGACCCGCAGCCGCTTCGCATGGCAGAGAGCGTTCGGATCATTAGCGACGGCTTGGAAAATTATTACGTTGCTGCGGGTCACAGACCCGCGCTCCAAGCAAAGGCCGCGCGAAACTAAAACAATTTTCCCGTCGCGCGTGCGGACCGGGAGTTGAAACCAAAATGAAATTGGCGCAGAAAAATTTGAGCGAGATGGCGAATGGCCGCAAGACGGTCGCGCCAGCGTCTTGGAGTGCGCCAGTCCTCTGGCGCTTTGGCCACGCCAGCCACGCGGTGGAAAAGCGGTTCCGACGCATCGGAACCGCAGTCCAAAACCTCGCGGATTTTCGCACGCCGCTTGAGGCGAGAAACTAAAAACAATTTTCCCGCCGCGAGTGCGATGGGATTGAAAGATGAAACCGACCATTTACATCGAGACGACGATTCCGAGTTATTATTTCAACTCGCGGAAGGATGCGGAGTTGCAGGTCTTGAGCAAATGGACGCGCGATTGGTGGGATCACTGGCGCAAAGGTTTTCAACTCGTCAGCAGCGTGGCGGTCATTGAGGAGTTGCAGCGTGGAAAGCATCCGTTGCAAAAGGAAAAGCTGGCGATGATCGCGTCGCTGCCGCTTTTGGAAATCACGCCGCGCGTGCTGGACGTGGTGGATGCCTACATCGCCAACAAGGTGATGCCCGCCGACCCGCGCGGGGACGCGCTGCACTTGGCGCTCGCTTCGGTGTCGAAGTGCGATATGCTTTTAAGCTGGAATTGTCGGCATATCGTGAATCCGCGAAAGGCGGAACATATCGAATCGTTGAACACGAAGATGCACCTGCATATTCCACGGCTGTTCACGCCGTTTGAGCTGTTGAGAATGGAGTCAAAAAATGAAGACTGAATCGAATGACCCAATTGTGACCGAGGTGCGCCGCGCCCGGCATGAAATTTCCGCCGAGCACGGCCACGATACGCGGCGGCTGGGTGAGCATTACATGAAGATGCAGGAGAAAATGAAGAAGTCCGGCAAGTATAAGTTCGTCACCGGATTTTTCGCGACGGCAGCGCGCGGCTGAATTTTTCTTCGCTGAAAATAATTTATCCCTTCCGCGTGTGCGGACCGGGACTTGATTCGTAAGAAACAAAAACAAACACAACCAAAGACAAAACAATATGGCATTGAACATCAAACCGCTCGGCGACCGCATCCTCGTGGAAGCCGTCGAAGAGAAGGAAGTCAAAAAGGGCGGCATCATCATCCCCGATACCGCCAAAGAAAAACCGCAAGAAGGCATTGTCGTCGTGCTCGGCACCGGCAAGCTGGACGAAGACGGCAAACGCATCGCGTTTGAAGTGAAGAAGGGCGATCGCGTGCTGGTCTCCAAATACGGCGGCACGGAAATCAAGATTGACGGCAAGGAATACAAGATTTTCAACTCGGACGATTTGATCGCGATCCTTGACTGAACTAACAACTTAAAACTTAAAATTAAAAACTAAATTATATGGCAGCCAAACAATTAGTATTCGACGAGCAAGCCCGGCAGGCGTTGCTCCGCGGTGTGCAGAAACTTTCCCGCGCCGTGGTCGCCACGCTCGGACCGAAAGGCCGCAACGTAGTCATTGACAAAAAATTCGGTTCCCCGACGGTGACGAAAGACGGTGTCACGGTCGCGAAGGAAATCGAACTGGAATGCCCTTACGAAAACATGGGCGCGCAGATGGTCCGCGAAGTCGCGAGCAAGACCAGCGACATCGCCGGTGACGGCACGACGACGGCAACGGTTCTCGCAGAAGCGATTTATCGCGAAGGCTTGAAGTTCGTCACCGCTGGCGCGAACCCGATCGGCATCCAACGCGGCATCAACAAGGCCGTGGAAGCCGCCGTTGAGCAACTCGCCAAGATCTCCAAGAAGGTCAAGGACAAGGAAGAGATCAAGCAGGTTGCGGCGGTGTCTGCGAACTGGGATTACGAGATCGCTGACAAAATTGCGGACGCGATGGACAAGGTTGGCAAGGACGGCACGATCACCGTGGAAGAAGCGAAGTCCATCGAGACGACGCTCGACGTGGTGGAAGGCATGCAGTTCGACAAAGGTTATTTGTCTCCTTATTTCGTCACGAACGCCGAGACGATGGAAGTGAAGATGGAAGATCCTTACATCCTGATTTTTGAAAAGAAGATCAGCAACTTGAAAGAACTTTTGCCGTTGCTTGAAAAAGCGGCGCGCGCGGGCAAGCCGTTCTTGATTGTCGCCGAAGAAGTCGAAGG
>JAYVQV010000591.1:0-3514 GCA_043776855.1 Limisphaerales bacterium
GCCAGTAGGCGCGCAACTCCGCGTCGGCCTCGGCAAAATTTGTTTTGCCGAACGTGCGGAAGTTTTCGTGCCGCTTGGTCGGATTCATTTTAATTCAGAATAGCGCGCTGGCACCAGTCGCCGAAGCGTTCACCGGCGTTGCGTTCTTTTGCAAAGCGGGTGAACACGGGGCGGAATTCCGTTTCCAGTTCCGGTTCTTTCAAAACGTCCTTCCAGATTTTATTCAAGCGCGTGCCGGAAACATCGCCGCCGAGCCAGACTTGATAGCGACCGGGCGCTTTGCCGACGAACGCGATCTCCGCCATGTAAGGCCGCGCGCAGCCGTTCGGGCAGCCGGTCGAGCGGATGATGATTTCTTCGCCGGGCAAACCGACTTCGGCCAACAAAGTTTGCAGGCGTTCCACCATGCCGGGCAGCGCGCGTTCGGATTCCGCCAAGCCGAGGCCGCAAGTCGGCAGCGACGGGCAAGCCATCGAAGCCGCGTGCAGGACGGTGGTTTGGTTTTCCGACTGCACACCGTAAGCGGCGAGCAAAATGTTGATGGTGCTTTTGTCCGCGTCGCTGACGTTCGCGAGAATAATGTTTTGATTGCCGGTGAGACGGAATTCCACTTTCTCAAACTTGTCGGCGACGTGGCGCAACGCAGTCTTGAGTTTGTATCCAGCCAAATCTTTCACGCGACCCATGCTGACGAACAGGCCGAGAAAATTACTGCCATCAACCGCCTTGCGCCAGCCAAGCAAATCGCTGGTCGTGGTGAATTGATACGGCTTGTTCGGCGCGAGCGTGATGCCGGCGCGTTTGTTCACTTCGTCCTGCATGAACTTCACGCCGCGTTCGGCCACGACGTATTTTAAGCGCGCGTGTTTGCGGTCGGTGCGGTCGCCGAAATCGCGATGAATCGTCAACACGGCTTTCGCCACTTCCACAATCTTGTCGGGCGTGAAGAAGCCGATGACATCCGCGAGGCGTGCATACGTCTTTTCGTTGCCGTGACTGCGTCCCATGCCGCCGCCCACCGCGAGGTTGTAGCCGATGAGTTGGTCATTCTCCACGACGGCGATGAAGCCGAGGCAGTTCGTAAAAATGTCCATGTCGTTCACCGGCGGAATGGCGAAGGCGATTTTGAATTTGCGCGGCAAATAAGTTTTCCCGTAGAGCGGGTCAACAAAGTTTTTATTTTCCGCCGCTTCGTTGTCGAGCTGCACGCCGTCAATCCAGATGGAGTGATACGCCTTCGTCTCCGGCGCGAGCGCCAGGGCGACCTTGTGCGTGTCGGCCAAAACTTGTTCGCGCGCTTTGGTGTAAGCGGGCGTGGGCGCGGCCATGACGTTTCGGTTCACGTCGCCGCAGGCGGCAAGCGTGGAGAGCAGGCACTCGTTGATTTTTTTGACGAGCGGGCGTAGGCCGGACAGCACGACGCCGTGGAACTGGATGCTCTGGCGCGTGGTGATGCGCAGCGTGTTGTTGCCGTGATCGGTGGCGAGTTGGTCGAAGACGCCGTATTGATTTGCCGTCATGACGCCGCCGGGAATCCGGCCGCGGATCATCATGATGTATTTCTTGCCGGTCTTGCGGAGGTCGCGGTCGTCCTGCTGGTAGCTGCCGTGAAATTTCAGGAACTGGTTGTCGTCGTCGGAGAAATGGTCGTTGGCCGGATTATTGAAGGTCGCGGCGATGGTGCCGGCCAGCGTGGGGATGGCGGCTTTGATTTCTTCGTTGTGGGTTAATTTGACAGGTGCTTCAGCGCTCATAGCGAACGATGAGAATAGCTGGCGGTGAAGCACTGTTCAAGCGCGGGGTTGCGGTGTTTGCGGAGCGCGGCTCTATGAGCCGCAGCAAGCTCACAATACGAAGCGCGAAAAAATGATTTCAAATCTTTCTGTCTGGCGAAGCTGCTGCGGGTCACAGACCCGCGCTCCAAATCACGTTGCCGGAATAAATTTCTGAAACCACTTCGTCAAAGCAAACAGTGTGACGAAGACGAGGGCGCTGGTCAGGTGCGGGAGAATGGGCGCGACGGCCAGCCAGTCAACGAAGGTGATGCCCGCGAGGAGATTGGTGACCATCCACGCCGGATTCATTCCGCCGCCGAGGAAAATATTTTTCACACAGCGCGCCAGCCACAGCGCCAGCACGAGCGCGATCCACAGCGCGTCATTCCGAAATTCACCGGTGTTTAGCGCGATGGCTAGAACGATGGGCGCCGCGAGCAGCAACAACGGCCAGTAGGGAACCGGTCCGCGAAAACTTTCCCGCCGCGCAACGTAGCTCAAGCCGACGACGTAAAATGCCAGCGCCGCGCCGCAGAAAATCGGGAAGCCGTTCAAGCCCGCCGCGCCCGTTGCGCCGGCGATGACATAGACCCAGAAACGGCACGCGCCCATCAGCCACGGCGACGCGGTGAGAAATTTATGGGTGAAGTCGTAGAGCAGGATGGTCAGCGCCAGCAGCATGGCACAGATGGCGGCAAGCTGGCTGCAGAACAGCAGCAGGAAAATTCCGAACGCAAGCTGGCCGAAGCCGAAGCGCCAGACGAGCGACGCGGAAATTTTTCCTGATGGGATCGGACGTTCGGCGCGGCGTTGCCGGTCAAAATCTTCGTCGAAGGCGTCGTTCAGAAACATTCCGCCGGTGTAGAGCAGGCTGATGCCGAGAAGGAGGAAGGGCAGCTTCCAATAATTTCCGCCGCCGCCGAGCCACCAGCCCGCGAGACAGTTTGACCAGACGGTGGGCAAGTTCGACACGCGCCCCAGAATGAGGAGCGTGCGGAGTTGCGGGGCGGAATTCATTTTTGCCCGCGAAGGGAAGCAGAAACCGACAGGTGTGAAAAGGAAGTTTAACTTTTGAACCCTAACGGACAAAAGCTGAACCACGGCCACGGAAGGCATCCGTGAACCGGCGACCGGAGCGCGAACCCGAAGGCGTAAAGGCCGTTGGCTCCAGCGCTGTGTTAGGCCACATGGTGATTACTAGTAATCGTTTATTTTCCCAATAACTTGATTCGCTCCATTAAATGCCATCGCGTTGCATATAACTTGGATGTCTCCATCACTACAACTCCAGTAAAGATAAAGATCGTCACCAACTGTCTGTGTTTTGGAAGGACTGCCAACAGCCTTAAACAAAGCAGACTTTGAGCAGACAAGCTGCCTTGATATTTTTACAGTTTCAGCATTTGGCACTTTTGAAATCCACTCATCTTTTGTCGGCCCATGCGAACACGATGTCAGTGTGAGAACCGATAATAAGGCTAGTGTGAGTATGTTTTTTTTCTTGTTCATAATATTACATGGTTTTTGTTGTTGTGATACCGCCTGAAAGACCAAGCTGAATAGCCTGCATCAACTTGCTGTTTGCATTTGGGTCGGCTCGATCAATCCAGATGACCGGCCCTGGTCGAGTGTATTCCGTCTGGTCGGTGTAAATTTCTTTCTGTAAATTGCTTTTCTTCCATCTGTCCTGCCCCTTTCGGGGTGAGACGGAGTGAAGGCGAGCGGAGCGAGCCGAACGG
>JAYVQV010000592.1:0-3492 GCA_043776855.1 Limisphaerales bacterium
TGGAGCTGGTCACGCGGCGCAGTTGCTGGCCGCGAGTTCACCGACTGGATGGCTGTCTGGGTGCGATCGCGATGGCGTCGCTCTTGAAGTGGCGCGGGCGCGGCTGAATGAAAAATTCGCCGGGCGGTTTGAATTGCGGCGCGGAAATTTTTTTGAACTGGCGGACTGGGTGGCGGAAAAAAGTTGTGATGGCGTGTTGCTGGATTTGGGAGTGAGTTCACCGCAGTTGGATCACGCGGAGCGTGGATTCAGTTTCATGCAGGACGGCCCGCTGGATATGCGGATGGATGACCGGCAATCCGTGACCGCCGCAAGTTTGGTGAATGGCGAAGAGGCGGAAGCCCTCGCGAAAATTTTTTGGGAATACGGTGATGAGCGTGATTCGCGCCGGTTTGCCAAGGCGATAGTGCATGACCGCGCGTTGCGAAAGTTTGAGACGACGAAGCAGTTGGCGGATTTGATCGAGCGCCTCGCACCGCGCCACGGCAAGAAAGCCCATCCGGCCACGAAAGTTTTTCAGGCGTTACGAATCGAGGTGAATGATGAGATTGGTTCGCTGAAACGCGGTCTGGCAGCGGCGGTGAAAATTTTGAAACCAAGCGGAAGATTGGCGGTGATTACGTTTCATTCGCTGGAAGACCGGGTGGTCAAAGAATTTGGGCGCGAACGGACGAGGGATTACATGTTTCCCGGCGAAGTGGATGTGCCGGAGTTGCGGACGCCGGTGATGCCGGAACTGAAATGGGTTTCCCGCAAGGCAATTTTGCCAGGCGATGAAGAGTTGAACGAAAATCCGCGCGCGCGTAGCGCGCAGTTGCGAGTTTTGGAAAAAATTTGATATGGCAGGCAACCGGAAAAATCAGTCGGCGGCAGTTCACTTCAGCGCGGTGCTGAAGGTGGTGCTGCTCTGCACGCTGATCGGCGGATCGGCCATCGGTTATGTCTGGCAGAAGAGTGAGATTTCGCGGTTGAGCAAGCAGATTGTGGGGACGGAAAAGTCATTGGATCAATTGCGCCGCGACAACAAATTGCTGGGCGACCAGCTTAACGTCCTTCATTCGCCGGTGATGATTGCGCGGCGCGCGAAGGAATTGAATCTCGGGCTGATAGATCCGCTGCCCGCGCAGAAAGTGGTGCTGATGGAAACGCCTTTCGCGTCGTCAGCCACAGTAGTTCAACCGCGACAATTCGCCTCGCGGCCAGCCGTTGAACTGACCCGGTAAGCAGAATTTTGGCCGCCGCTCGTGACGCCGTTGGTTGAGGAACCGATCGCCACGGGCGGCTGGCCTTATTTTTAGAACACTTCTCCTCTCCTCCTCCTCGCGATTCGAGGATGAGGCGGGGAGTGAGCATGAGAGTTTCGGATGACCAACAAGCAGCAAATCCAACGCGCCTTCGTCCTGCTGGGATTTTTTTTCCTGGCCTTCGCGGGTCTTGGCTGGCGGCTGGTGGATTTGCAGGTGTGGCAGCACGGCAAGCTGCTCGCCGAGGCCGAGCGCACCACCGAGCGCAAGTTCTGGCAGCCCGCCAAGCGCGGCGACATTCTTGATGCCAACGGCAATTCCCTCGCCACTTCCATTCCCGTCAAAACCGTGTGGGTAAATCCCGAACGTCTCGCCAGCCAGAAACTTTTGCCGGAAGCGCCCCAGATGTTTGCTCGCCTCCTTGCGCCGCTGCTGCAAATGGACGAGGCGAAAATTCTCGAGAAGATGCAACCGCGTCTTCGTCAGACGACGAACGGGGTTACGACCAATAAATACTGGGCTATAAAGCATCAAGTGCCGGAGCCACTCTGGCAGCAAATTCAGGTGACCCTGAAAACGTTGCCGACGTATGTGGACACGCGCGCGTGGAAAAAATCCGACCGCCAGGCGCTGACAAATCTTTGCGTGTCCGTCATCGGCGCGGACTCGGAGCAGATGCGCGTTTATCCGAACGGCTCGTTGGCGGCGCAAGTCATCGGCTTCGTGGCCGGAACGGATTCGACAAATCACGCGCCGAGTTTGGTGGGCCGCGACGGCATTGAAATGTCCTTCAATGATAAACTTTCCGGCGTGGACGGCTGGCGCGTGACGGAAGTGGATCGCGCGCATCGCGAACGCGCATCGGGCCGTGACCAGGACGTGCAAGCGCGTGATGGCCGGAATGTGATGCTCACGATTGATGCCCGCGTGCAGGACATCGTCGAGTCCGAACTGGCGAAGGCGATGAAAGATCATGAACCGGTGAGCGTCACCGGCATCGTGATGCGCCCGCGCACGGGGGAAATTCTGGCGATGGCGCAGTTGCCCACGTTCGATGCGAACCGCATCCGCAAGGAAGACAGCAACTCGATTCCCAACCGTGTCATCAGCGACGTGATGGAACCCGGCTCAACCTTCAAAACGCTCGTGATCTCCGGCGCACTGAATGAACACATCGTCACGCTCAACGACCAGGTATTCTGCGAGAACGGATTATTTGCCTACGCCGGATTGCGCCTGCACGATTCCGAAGGACATCATTTTCCGAACCTGCCCGTGTGGCAGGTGTTGCAAAAATCCTCCAACATCGGCGCGGCAAAAATTGGGATGAAAATGGGCGGCCCGCTGCTGCGTGACTACATGATGGCGTTTGGCCTCGGCACGCGAACGACTGGAATTTCGCTGCCGCACGAGGCAAATACCGAGCCGTATGTGCCGACGCTTGACGCGTGGAACAAGAAAAAATATCTCATCGCGCAGGTTCCGATGGGGCAGGGCGTGGCCGTGACGCGGTTGCAAATGGTGATGGCCATCGGTGCGATTGCCAACGGCGGAGTGTTGATGCGCCCGATGCTCGTCAAAAATTTGCAGGACCACGGCGCAGTCGTTCAAAAATACGAGCCGGAATCCGTCCGCACCGTCATCACCAAAGAAACCGCGCGCCAGATGACCGCCGCCATGAAGACCGTCGTGGAAAAAGGTGGCACGGCTGAACTGGCGAAGATGGATAACTATGTGGTCGCTGGCAAAACTGGCACGGCGCAAAAAGTCGTGAACGGACGTTACGCGAGCGACCGCTTCGTGGTTTCCTTCATCGGATTTTTCCCGGCGGATAATCCCGAGTTGTGCATTTCTGTCGTGATGGATTCTCCCAAGGAAGGCGGCCACGCTTACGGCGGCACGCTCTGCGGGCCGCTGTTCAAGGACATCGCCGAACGTTGCGCAAGCTATCTGAACATTCCGCCGGATAAAAATATGGCCGCGACCAATTCACTTGTGGCCGCAAATGAAATCAGGACGGTGAGAAATCCATGAACCAGCGGCGGAAAAAACTTTGTGTAAAGTCGGCGGGAATCGTAGTGGGACCGGTGTCTCGCCGGTCGAGTTCAGGTTTGGAATTTGCGGTGAATTGGAATTGGCAGGAACGGGACAGGCGAGACGCCGGTCCCACTAAATAAATTTTGTGGAAGCACGTTCATTGAAATTTGTCGCCGGGGCTTGCGACGCGGAAATAATTTCCGGTTCGCCG
>JAYVQV010000593.1:0-13731 GCA_043776855.1 Limisphaerales bacterium
GGCGAACATCCAGCCGTCCAGCCGCGCCACGAACCGGATCTGTCCATGCTCAAAACTAAACGTCACCCAGCGCGGCAACGATTTTTCGCTGGCGAACAAGGTGCGCGAACCGTCCATAAAGGGGTCATAAAGGGGTCAGTCCCACTTTGAACACTTTTTCAGAGTGTTCATAATAAGTTCTTTGGGAATTTTCGCCGAAGAAAAATTTTCTTCGTGTCCCGCCGCGCCGTTCGTGCTTAAATCTGCGCGCCCATGATTGAATGGAACATCCAGTCCCGCGCCCACGCCTGCGAGTCGTGCGCCCTGCCCTTCGCCGACAAACAAGCTTACAGCACCGTTTTGTTTGAAGCCGCCAAGGAACTTTGCCGCTCCGACATCTGCGAACCTTGCGCCCAAAAAACCGGCGACACCCGCACCCGCCCCGGCTACATCTCCCATTGGCACGGCATCTACGAAGCCCCGCCCGCCGAACCCGTGGACGCCATTCAGAAGGACACCGCCGAAACCATTCTCCGCAAGCTCACCGAGCAGAACGACCCCCGCTACGCGCCCGCCGCCTACATCCTCGCCGTGATGCTCGAACGCAAACGCATCCTCAAGGTCAAGGAACAGGTCCGGCGCGAAGGCCAACGAATTTTTATTTACGAGCAACCCAAGACCGGCGACATCTTCACGATTGCCGATCCTAATTTGCATCTCAACCAGCTCGAAGAAGTGCAACGCGACGTCGCGCAACTGCTCGAACACGGTTTGAATCCGCCGCCGCCCGCCGCCATTCCGATGGAAAGTGACACTGTGACGATTTTGCCATCCGCCGAACCGGAACCTGAACCGGCGAATTGATTTCCATGTCTGCCACCGCCGAACTTCAAGCGCGCCTCGGCTACTCCTTCCGCGACGAAAGTTTTCTCCGCCTCGCCCTCACGCATCCATCCGTCGCGCACGAGCAGAACTCGCCGCTGCCGCACAACCAGCGCCTCGAATTTCTCGGTGACTCCGTGCTCGGCATCGTCCTCTCCCGCGAACTCTACGAAAAATTTCCCGACGCTGACGAAGGCCAGCTCACCAAATCCCGCGCCAAACTTGCCAACGCCACCTCGCTCGCCGCGCATGGCCGCGCACTCGACCTCGGCACGCACCTCGTCTTGAGCCGGGGCGAAGAAAACACCGGCGGACGCGAACGCAGTTCCGCCCTGGCCGATGCCTTTGAGTCGCTGCTCGGCGCAATTTTTCTCGATGGCGGACTGGACGCCGCTCGCGAATTTATTTTGCGCGACTTCGCCCCGGACTTTGCCGAACTGAATTTGCCGGCTGGCATTGAGAACCCCAAAGGCGAGTTGCAGGAATTTTTGCAATCGAAGTCGCCCACTGCGCCCGTCTATGAATTGATCTCTGCCGAAGGCCCGGATCACAGCCGCCACTTCATTTGCTCCGTCATCCATGAAGGCGCAGAACTCGCGCGCGGCGCCGGCAAAAGCAAACGCGCCGCCGAAAGCGATGCCGCCTTTGTCGCCTTGAAAAAATTGCAGGAACAAAAACCGCCCGAACCATGAAAAATATTTTCTCCTCCCATCGCAAAGTTTTCTTCGGCGTCGTTCACCTTCAGCCGCTGCCCGGCTCACCGCGCCACCGCGCGCCGATGGCTGACATCATTCGCGCCGCCCTCGCCGATGCCGTCGCCTACGAACGCGGCGGCGCACACGGCCTCATCATTGAAAATTTTGGCGACGTGCCGTTCACCAAAGGCAGCGTCGCCCCGGAAACGCTCGCCGCGATGGCCGCCGCCGGTTGCGCCGTGCGCGCGGCGGTGAAACTGCCCATCGGCTACAACGTCCTCCGCAACGACGCCCGCGCCGCCCTCGCCCTGTGCGCCGCGTGTGGTGGTGATTTTCTCCGCGTCAACGTTCACAGCGGCGCGATGCTCACCGATCAAGGCCTCATCGAAGGCGACGCCTACCACACGCTGCGCGAACGCGCCCGCCTCGCGCCCGCTACGCAGATTTTTGCCGATGTCCATGTGAAGCACGCCGTGCCGCTCGGCGACTGGTCGCTGGAAGATGCCGCGAACGACACGCTCGAACGCGGCCTCGCCGATGCGCTCATCGTTTCCGGCGTCGGCACTGGCCGAGCCGCCGATCTCAACGACGTGCGCCGCGTCCGCACCGCCTGTCCCCACGCAAAAATTCTACTCGGCAGCGGCGTGAACGTGGCGAACGTGAAAAGTTTTCTGCAAATCGCCGACGGCGTCATCGTCGGCTCCTCCTTGAAACGTGATGGCAAGCTGGCCAATCCCGTGGATGCCAGACGCGTGGCGGCACTGGCGAAAGCCGTGGAGAAAATTCGCTAGAACGTTTTCAATAAAACTGCAGCCGTAAAAAACTGCGGCTACTTGTTCCCATCCAGAAACGTCAGCTTCACGCCGCCTTCCTTCGGTTTGGAAAAACTGTCGAGCAACGTCGGCGCATTGGCGGGCGCGGGGAGAATTTCTACTTTTATCTTTTGCGGTTCGAGCGCCGAACGCAGCGCGCCCTCCACAAGCTGCGCGCAATGAATTTTCATCGGCGGCAGCGGGCCGAGTTCACCGGCGAGTTCCTCGGTCTTGAGCGCGAGCGCTTCCTCGGCGGTCTTGCCTCGGATGAGTTCCGTGGCGAGGCTCGCCACCGCGATGGCCGTCTCGCAACCAAACGACTGGAACGACGCGCGATCAATCACCCGCCTGCCGTTCGACTCCTTGAATTTCACCCACAGCCGCAGCATCTCGCCGCAATCCGCATTGCCCACGGTGCCGATGGCATCCGCCCCGGCCATCTCGCCCATGTTCTGCGGGTTGGCGAGCGCGGCCTGGATGCGTTTTTGTAAATCGTCGTTCATGAAAAATTATTCCGTCAGTTTCTCCAGCTTCGCCCCGACCTTGTCGGCGGTCTGGTGCGCATGGTCATTTAATTTTTTCCCGGCGGCATAGACGCGCTCGGAAAGACGGCTGGCCGCCTGCTCCGTGCGGTCGGCGGTTTTATCAGCGTGGTATTTCAGTTTTGCTTTCACCTTGTCCACCTTCGCGCCCAGGTTGTGGATGATCTTGGCGGTGTGGCCTTCGTCCGGCTTGGATTTTTCGCCGGTGTTTTCAGCCCGGGTCACGGCGGCGGAACATCCCATCACCGCCACGGCGAGCAGCGACGCGGAAATTTTTCTGGCAATGGTTTTCATAACGGAGTTTTTGACGGATTTTCCGGCCCCGTGTTCAATGAACAACGGCTGACGAAAGTTAATCCTAAAAACCACCGCGCCTCAAAACAAATAGTGCGGGCGGGCGGTAGTGCCTGAATTTGCGGAGCGCGGCTCTGTGAGCCGCAGCATTTCCAGACTTCCGAACGTCATCGTTTATTGGCAACGGTTCGGTTTGGGCGTGGCCGCTGCGGCTCACAGAGCCGCGCTCCGTTTGTGAATTAAGGCACTACTTTCCGTTGGGAAAATGGATTAAATCCTTTCCGCTGCGCCGATAAATTTTTAACCTGTCACCATGCAGAAAGTTACTTTGCGCCGGACTAAAATCGTTTCCACCCTTGGCCCTGCGACGGATTCCGCCGAGATGATCGGCAAGCTCATGGACGCGGGCGTGAACATCTTTCGCCTCAATATGTCGCACGCGCCGCATGACTGGGTGCGCCGCGTGTTCGCCGCCATCCGCGCCGAGTCCGCGCAACGCGCCATCCACATCGGCATCCTCATGGACACGCAGGGGCCGGCCATCCGCACGGGCGACATCAGCTCGCCGCTGGATTTGCAGCCGGGCCAGAAATTCACCTTCACCGTGCGCGGCGAGAAGTCCGAGGAGGAACATTCCGTGGACGTGAACTACGAAAATTTCATCAACGACATCAGCGTCGGCGATGTGGTGCTGATTGACAACGGCACGATTCAGATGAAGGTGCTCGCCAAAAATGGCAACAAGGTCGAGTGCGAGGTGCTCACGGATGGCAAGCTCGGCAGCCGTCGCCATATCAATCTGCCCGGCGTGAAAGTTTCCCTGCCCGCGCTCACTTCCAAGGACATCAAGGATGTGAAGCTCGGCCTCGAACTCGGCGTGGATTTCATCGCGCTGTCCTTCGTGCGCGAGGCGCGCGATTTGATTCAGCTCCGGCAATTGTTCGAGGAAGGCAAGCCGCACCCGATGGTCATCGCGAAGATTGAAGATCAGGAGGCGATTAAAAATTTGGAAGCCATCGTTCACGAAGCGGATGGCATCATGGTGGCGCGCGGCGATTTGGGAATTGAAATTCCCTACGAAGAATTGCCCATCGTCCAGCGCCGCATCGTGAAAATGTGTTTGCGCGTCGGTCGTCCCGTCATCGTCGCCACGCACATGTTGGAGAGCATGATTGAGTCGCCCATGCCCACGCGCGCGGAAGTCACGGATGTTTCCAATGCGGTGTTCGAGGAGACCGACGCCATCATGTTGAGCGGCGAAACCACCGTCGGCAAATACCCGCTGAAGTGCATCGAGGTTTTCGACAAGATTGCGTCGCGCATCGAACGCAGCGGCAGCGCGGGCTTCCATGACGCCGCCGAACTCACCACCGCGCGGCAGAAGCTCGTGAAGAGCGCCGTCGTGATGGCGAACGAACTCAAGGCCGCCGCGATTCTTTCCTTCACCCGCCACGGCCACATGGCGAGCTATGCCTCATGGATGCGTCCGCGCTACTCGCCCGTGTTCGCGATGTGCGACAACCAGCGCACGGCGAATGAAATGGCCTTGTGCTGGGGCGTGACTTCGTTCGTGATGGAATTTGATTTTATCAACCCGCAGAACACGATTGAGGAAGGCTTGAAAATGCTCGTCGCGCAAGGCCGTCTGAAAAAAGGCGAGACCGCCGTCATCATCGGCGCCATCTCCGTCGGCACGGAAATCGTGGACGCGGTGCAGATGCGGACGATTTAAGCCGTCACATTTTTCAAACCGCTTTGCCGTGTAACCACAAGAGAGGATGATGACCGGTTCGTTGCCTTGAGTTACACTGGAGCAATGTTCTCCAGAAGAATTTTCACTGGTGTGGCGTTGGTTTTTTCCGCGCTCCCGTTGTTGGCCCAGACCGTCGCCTTCCCCGGCGCGCTCGGCTTCGGCGCTTACGCCACCGGCGGGCGTAACGGCACGGTGTATCACGTCACCACTTTGGCCGACAGCGGCGCGGGTTCGTTCCGCACCGGCGTGGCCAGCGGCAATCGCACCATCGTCTTCGATGTGGGCGGAACCATCGTGTTA
This sequence comes from Limisphaerales bacterium, assembly GCA_043776855.1. Lineage (GTDB taxonomy): Bacteria > Verrucomicrobiota > Verrucomicrobiia > Limisphaerales > UBA11358 > UBA11358. The sequence continues at coordinate 5,258 of JAYVQV010000593.1, forward strand.
AGCACGGCGGTGAGTTGCTCCAGCAGTTTGACCATCGCCGGCCAGACCGCGCCCGGCGGCATCAAGTTTGACGGCGGCGAAATCTCCTTCGCCAATCGCAACAACATCATCTGCCGCTTCATTCGCATCCGCCCCGGCAGCGCCACCGCCAGCAGCACGGACGATGCGTTAAGTTTTTATCGCGCGTCCAACATCATCATGGATCACACCTCGCTCGCCTACGCGCCGTGGAATAATCTCGATGGCGTGGGCGACAGCACGCACGTCGTCACCGCCATCACGCTGCAACACTGCATCAACGCCAATCCCACCGGCCAGCAGTTCGGCGCACACACGGAATCCGTCGGCGGCCAATGGTCGTGGCACTACAACATCTTCGCCAATTCGCACAACCGGAATCCGCTGGCAAAGGTGAATGACACCTTCATCAACAATCTCGAATATAATAATTCAGCCGGTTACACCACGCACACCAGCACCCGGTTCAAGCACGACATTGTGAATAATTATTTCGTGGCCGGTCCGGCGAGCGGCGGGAATTTTCCGTGGTATCAGGTGGACAAGAACCAGAGCATTTATTATTCGGGAAATCTTTATGACGGCGACAAAAACGGATCGCTCAATGGCAGCATCACCACGCCGTATTGGTATCAAGGCGTCGGCACGGTGCTGACTTCGCCGTGGTCTTCGTGGACGACGATCATTCCCACGATGTCGTCGGACCTCGCGTATCGCTACGACCTTTCCACGGCGGGCGCCTTTCCGCGCGATGAAGTGGACGCGCTCATCGTCGGCCAGATCAAAACCATCGGCACGGGCGGGCCGGGCGGCGGGCTTTACACCACGCAGGCCGGCTCCGGCCCGAGCAACAACGGCTACGGAACCATCATCGGCCTGACCGCACCGACGGACACGGACGGCGACGGAATGTCCGACTACTGGGAACTCGCCCTCGGCTCGAATCCCAGCGTCGCGAATCCGCTGACCAACACCCTCACCGGCTACACGCTGCTGGAAAATTATCTAAACTATCTCGCCGCGCCGCACGGCGTCACGCAGACGAACACGCCGGTGGATCTCAACCTCGCGCAGTTCACCACCGGTTTTTCGCCCGGCGCGACCTTTACTTTAGCCAGTGCCACCAATGGAACCGTGAGCCTGCTCAACGCCACGAACGCGCATTTTATTCCAACGGCAAATTTCTCCGGCCTCGGCACGTTTAATTTCACCGTCACGGAAAGCACTTACTCCTTGAGCGCCGTCGTCACGGTGTGCGTCACGCCGGTCGCGCCGCCCAGCGCCGCCAGCGCGTTCAACGGTGCCGTCATCACGGCGACGACCAACACGGTGGCGTCAAACTTCGTGCCGCCCGCCAACCTCCTCTGGCGCGGCGACGGCGCGGCGAACATCTGGAACACCGCCGCCTCCAACTGGCTCAACGGCGCGAGCGCCGCCACCTTCAAGAACACCGACGTCGTCACCTTCGACGACACCGGCTCGAACACGCCGGCCATTAATCTCTCCGCCACCCTTTCGCCCGGAGCCTTCCTCTTTGACTCCACGAACAGCTACCAAGTCTCTGGCAGCGGTTCCTTGAGCGGCTCGATGAACCTTTCCAAATCCGGCAGCGGCAGTCTGACGCTGTTCAATCCGAACGGTTTCACGGGCGGGACGACGTTGAACGAAGGCACGCTCATCTTGAGCAACCTCAACTCGCTTGGCTCCGGCACGCTCACGCTGAATGGCGGCACGGCGTTGCTCATCTCCACTGGCGGCCCGGCGCTCTTTCCCAATCCCGTCATCGTCGCCGCGCCCTCGACCATCCAGGTGCTGGGTAATTCCGGCTACAACAACGAGGCGTTCAATGCCGCCTTCACCGGCAGCGCCAATCTTGATTTCAACATCGCCAGCGGCGGGACGTTCACCGCGCGCAGCGGCATGACGTTGAGCGGTTATAGCGGAACCATCACGCTGCGCGCGCCCGGCCCGTTCCGCTGGCAGGGCGGCGTGGGCAGCAGCACGGTGGCGTTTGATTTTTGGACCAACGGCATCATGATCATCCGCGACGGCGGAACCATCACGCTCGGCTCGCTCGCGGGCGGCGCCGGAACTTTTCTGAAAGGCGCGAGCGGCACGGCCGCCGCCAGCACCTACGTCATCGGCGGCAAAAATCTTTCCACCACGTTCGCCGGGCAGATCACCAACGGAACCATTGCGGGCGTCAACACGCTCGCCATCCAGAAAGTCGGCACCGGCACGCTCACGCTCACCGGCACGAATTATCACACCGCTTCCACCACCGTCACCAACGGCACGCTCGTGGTGAACGGCGCGATCAACTCCAGCGCCACCACCGCCAGCGCCGCCGGCACGCTCACCGGCACCGGCTACATCGGCGGACTCGTCAGCGTGAACGGCATTGGAAAATTTTCTCCCGGCTTCAATGCTCCCGGCACGTTCACGCTCGGCGGCGGACTCACGCTGAACGGCGGCACGGTGAATTTCGATCTCGCCAACGTCACCACCACCGGCGGCGGCGTGAATGATTTGATTTCCTTGAACGGCGGCGCGCTCACTTTCTCCGGCACCTCCACCATCAACCCCAATTTTCTCAACGGCCCGCTCGCCAACGGAATTTACACGCTCGTCTCCGGCGGCGCGTCCACCGGCGGCAGCACGGCGAATTTATTGTGGGGCGGTCCGAGCGGCACGCGCCAGACCATCGCGCTCGACACCGGCACGACCGGCAGTTTGCTGCTCAACGTCAGCGGCACGCCCGCTGCAAATTTGATTTGGCGCGGAACCAACGGCGTGAACTGGGACACCAGCACCGTGAACTGGGCGAACGGTTCTAGCGGCGACATTTTTTACAACCTCGACGCCGCCCTCTTCGACGACTCCGGCGCGAACCCCGCCAGCGTCACGCTGACGACCTCCGTTTCGCCCGCCGCCATCACCGTCAACTCCACGCAGAATTATACTTTCAGCGGCAGCCCCTTCACCGGCAGCGGCGCGCTCACCAAACTCGGCAGCAGCACGCTCACCATTGCCAATTCCAACAGCGCCTACAGCGGCGGCATCAATATTTTCGGCGGCACGCTCGCCGTCGCCGCCGGCAGCGCGCTCGGCAACGGCGCGCTGACCATCAGCAACAGCGCCACGCTCACGCTTCCGTCCAGTTCGCCCTCCGTCTTCTTCGGCGGCACGTTGACGGTTCCCGCGAACACCAGCGGGACAATTAATTCCGGCGCACTCGGCAACGGCGTTTCGGGAAATCTTTTCTCCGGCAACAGCGGCAGCGTCCTCAACCTCGTCAACGGCGTCAGCTTCAGCGGCACCAGCTCCGCGCAGTTTGATAATTTCACTGGCACCATCAACATCCAGCCCGGCGGCTCGTTGCGATTTTCCGCCAACAGCAGCGGCAACAACTACGGCTCGCTTGCGCCCACATTCGTCATCAACGGCACGCTCCAGCCGCGCAACGCCGGTAACACCGTCATCCTCGGCGCGTTCACCGGCAGCGGCGCACTCGCGGGCGCACAGTCCGCCAGCGGCACGGGCGACACGCTTTACCTCATCGGCGGAAATAATTCTGACGCCAGCTTCAGTGGCAACATCAGCAGCAACACCGCCGTCGTCGGCGATGTCGTCGTGAGCAAGACCGGCACGGGCCGGCTCACGCTTGGCGGCGCGAGCACGTTTGCCGGCGGCCTCACCGTCAGCGCCGGCACGTTGCGCGTGACGAACATCACCGGCTCCGCCACCGGCAGCGGCGATCTGGAAATTTTCTCCGGCGCAACGCTCACCGGCAGCGGCATCATCGGCAGCTCAACGACGATTGACGACGGCGCGGTGCTCGCCCCCGGCGATGCCACCGGCACGCTGACCGTCTCGAATAATCTCACGTTGAACGACAATTCAATTTTGCCGTTCGAACTGGGCACGAACAGCGATCGCGTCAACGTCAGCGGCAATTTGAATTTGACCGGGCAATTGAGCATCACGAACGCCAGCGGCTTCGGCCCCGGCACTTACACGCTGTTCACCTGCACCGGCGCGCTGATCTTGGGCAACCTCGTGCTCGTCGCCACGCCGCCCGGCTACAACTACACCCTCGACACCGCCACGTCCGGCATGGTGAAACTGATCGTCGCGCTGCCGGTGCCGCCGTCCTTCGGCACGGTGAACCTGACGGGCAACACGCTGACCTTGACCGGCAGCAACGGCACGCCCGGCTCAAATTATTTCGTGCTGCAATCCTCCAACCTCACGAGCTGGGCGCGCATCGCCACGAACCAGTTTGATGTGAATGGTGGCTTCAACTTCACCACGAACGCGCCCGCCGGTGTGCCGCAAAATTTCTATCGCCTGCAAATGCCGTAAAAATTTCGTAGCCGCCGACGTGAGTCGGCGCAAATTAAATTATACGGGAATCAAATGGCGCGAACTGATGTTCACGGCTACCGGGTTAATGAAACCGCCCTAAGCCGGACCATGCAATTGAATTGGGGAGCGCGCCCGCCCCGGGCGCAGCGGGTCGCGCCCTCGCGACCCGCCCGGACGGACGAAAACCAAACACCATTCGGTTAGCCTTCGTGCGTTCGGGTTCGGCGCGAGGGCGCGCCGAACCACAGCCGGGCGGCTGCGCTCCTCATTTTCTACTGCATGGATTCGGCTAAGAGCGTGTTTGAAAAAGACAGAAGCATCCACTCCTCCTCGTCCTCGTTCTCGTCCTCGCAACCGCCGAAAAATCGAGGACGAGAACGACGACGAGGAGGAATCCAAAAATAACATTTTCAGACAGGCTCTAACGTCCGTTGCCCTGGCGGGCGGCAAGAAATTTTTCCGCGTATTTGCCCAGCAGGTCCGCTTCCAGATTCACCGCGTCGCCCACCTTGCGTTCGCGCAGCGTCGTGACGGCGAACGTGTGCGGGATGATCCACAGGCGGAAACTTTTCTTCGTCACGCCCGCGACCGTGAGGCTGATGCCGTCCACCGCGATGGAACCTTTGAAGACGACGTAACGCATCACCTCCGGCGGCGCGGCGATTTCGAGGACGTGATCCGCGCCGGATTTTTCCCAGCGCAAAATTTTTCCCACGCCATCCACATGGCCGGTGACAAAATGTCCGCCCAGCTCGCCATCCGCGCGGAGCGGACGTTCCAGATTCACGATGGAACCGGGCTTTGCAAATTGCAGGTTCGTGCGCGTCCAACTTTCTTGCAGCACATCAAATTGGAGCAGTTTGGATTTTCCACGCGCAGAAATTTTTACCACCGTCAGGCAGCAACCGTTCACCGCCACGCTCGCGCCAAGTTTGACGCCCCGCGCCAGCGCCCCCGCCCGCACGGTGAGCGCGATGGATTTTTTGGTGGGCGTGATGGCTGCCACCATGCCCGCTTCTTCGACAATGCCAGTGAACATAAAAGTAGCGCAGGCGTCCCGCCTGCCGCCGTAGTGGCACAGGCTTCTAGCCTGTGTGTTTTGCGGCTGAACTCACAGGCAAGATGCCTGTGCCACTTTCGCCGGCGGGACGCCCGCGCTACTTTACCCGCGCCGTGAGAAACAAATCCAGCCCAAGTTTGCGCCACTCCACATCGCACAATTGGAGAACCTCGTTCAAACTTTTCGCGCCGTCGCCCGCCACGCCTTTCTTCGCGTCGCGTCCGCCAAGAATTTTTGGCGCATAAAAGAACGCCACGCGCTGCGTCAAACCGCCGAGCAGAAACGAGGCGTTCACCTCGCCGCCACCTTCGACGAGCAGGCTGGAAATATTTTCAGAGCCAATTTTTTTTAAGAGCCAGCGCAAGTCGAGTGATGTGTGACGAGTGATGCTTGATGCGTTTTTCTTCGCGGGTGCGACGAGCACATTCACGCGCTTTGCCAGCGCTGCGACGCGCGCTTTCGGCGCGCGTTTGGAAACCACAATCGTCGTCAGCGCGGCAAATTCATCGCTCACAACCTTCGCCGTCAACGGCGTGCGCGCCAGTGAATCGAGAATGAATCGGCGCAGCCGTGGAGCGCCGATTTCCAAATCGGCGTGTTGGAGTTCAAGCTTCAGCTTGTTGGGCTGACACGCTGAAGCGTGAACTCCAACTGTTCGCGCCGATTCAGAGATCGGCGCTCCGCGAAACGTCAGGCTCGGATCGTCTGCGAGAATCGTGTTCACCCCGACAAGGATCGCATCGCTGCCTTGACGCAACTTCATTCCGAACGCCCGCGCCGGTTCGCCGGTGATCCATTTCGATTCACCACTCGCGGTGGCGATTTTCCCATCGAGCGTCATCGCCGCCTTCACGGTGACGAATGGTGTGCGGTGAACAATCCAGTGACTGAAAGATTCGTTGAGCCGCGCGCATTCATCCGCCAAAGCTTGGTAGGGCGCGTCACTCCGTGCGCGCCGCCGCCTGCCAACCGAAGCGTTCTGACTCGCCACGACGGCGCGCGCGGAGCGACGCGCCCTACCCTCGGTGAAAGCAACAACCTTAATGCCGGCGCGTTTCAGAATCTTAAAACCTTTGCCCGCGTGTTTTGGATTCGGGTCGGTCGCGCCAACCACTACGCGATTGATGCCCGCTGCGATGATGGCTTCCGTGCATGGTGGCGTGCGACCGTGAGTGCAACAGGGTTCGAGCGTGACGTAAATGGTCGCGCCCTTGGGATTGTGCCCGCGCTTCTGCGCGTCACGAAGCGCCTCGATTTCCGCGTGTGGACCGCCGGCCTGATGATGCCAGCCGCGTCCGATAATTTTACCGCCCTTGACCAGCACCGCACCCACCATCGGGTTCGGCGAAGTCGCGCCGTAACCGCGCCGGGCCAGCCGCAGGGCGAGGCGCATGAAGGAAATGTCGGTTGTGGCGGATGAATTCAACGCCCGCGACTGTATTTTGCCCCGCCCATTCCGTCCAGCGCGGTTTTTAGATTCAAAAGAAAGTTAAAGAAAAATGGGTTGTTGCCAGTTTCTGTTTGATGTAGCCCCTAAATTTCATTTGTCATCAATAGTGAAAGCCCATACTAACGCAATCACCCAACCAACAAACGTCCAACCCAGAAAAAGATTTAGAATAAATATGGCAGCAGCATTGCGTTTTCTTAGTCCTATAATGGTTGGAATAAAATAGATAAACAAACCAACCACGATTGAAATAATTCCACTAATCCCCGTTAGATACGAACCAACACCCGTTTGCAAATCGCTGGCAGTCGGTCGAAGTAGAATTAAAACCGTAATAGCAACACTACAAATTGCACTCCAGCCGAGTGTATTGACCAAAAGGTTTTTTTTCTTGAGCAATTTTTTTTGATCTGTTCGCGCTTGTTCAGCTCTCAAAGCCTCACTTGTTGGAGGCGCAAACAGCAAAGTATCAGTTTGGCAATGCGGACATTTGGTTGTTTTACCAACCAGCCTAATTGGAAAGGTAATTTCGCCGTTACATAACTGGCATTTACATGTCGTTTCAAAACTCATTTTATATTGAGTTTGAAAAATTCTAAATCGGATCGCCGGAAACTTTCGTCAAGGCGTGATATTCCTCGACGAGTTTTTTTGTGAGCGCGCCCGGTTTGCCGCTGCCGATGACGCGACCGTCAATCTTGATGACGGGCATGATCTCCGCGCCGGTTCCGGTGAGAAAACATTCGTCCGCGTTGAACAAATCATAGCGCGTCAGGTTTGTCTCGGAAACCTTGATGCCGGACTGCTCGGCCAGTTCCATCACCGTGCCGCGCGTGATGCCGTAAAGCGCACCCGCATAATTCGGCGGCGTGTGCAGCACGCCAGCCTTGATGATGAAAATATTATCCGCCGTGCCTTCGGAAACGAAACCTTCGGCGTTCAACATCACGGCTTCTTCCACGCCCGCGTTGTTCGCCTCGATCTTCGCGAGGATGTTGTTCAAATAATTCAACGACTTGATCGCGGGATTCACCGCGCTGTGCAAGTTGCGCACGGTCGGCACGGTCACGATGTCCATGCCGCGCGCGTAAAGTTCCGCCGGATATACCTGGATTTTTCCGGCGATGATGATGACGGACGGCTTTTTGCAACTGCGCGGATTCAAGCCGAGCGTGCCCACGCCGCGCGTCACGATGAGGCGGACGTAGCAGTCGCGCAATTTGTTCGCGCGGATGGTTTCGACGGTGGCCTTCATCATCTGCGCGTGCGTCAAAGGAATTTCCAGCAAGATGGCCTTGGCGGAGTAAAACAGGCGGTCAATGTGCTCCTTCAATTTGAACACGCGGCCATTGTAGGCGCGGATGCCCTCGAACACGCCGTCGCCGTAAAGCAAACCGTGGTCGAACACGGACACCTTGGCGTCGCGTTCGCTGCAAAATTTCCCATCAAGATAGATTTTCATGCAAAATGGCTCGCAAATTACGCGAAAGAAACAGTTGAAGCAAACGTGAATTTCCGCGTGACATGAAGCGTTTGGCTGATATATTTCACGCCCTTTGCGACCCTATGGTCTAGCGG
>JAYVQV010000594.1:0-3465 GCA_043776855.1 Limisphaerales bacterium
CTGCCACCACGCGCCCGCGCCAAGCAGCAATCCGCTGGCGAGATAGAGCAGGGAAATTTTTCCGCCGGGGCCGAGCTTGGGAACGACGTTGTGATACGCAAAGTTGGCGAAGAACGCGAGCCCGGTGAGCAGCATCACAATGCCGATGCGCACGAGCCAGAACGTTCCCAGCCGCATCTCGAACGAGGCTTTTTCCGCGACGGGCGGTGTGGCGGCGGGCGCGGATTCGGCGGACTCAGCAGATTGGAAATTTTTTGTCGCGGCGGCAGCCGGTTCGGGAGCGGGTTCTTCGATGGGAGTTGAAACCAGTGGCGGAATGAACGGCGGCGGTTGAGCGATGAAAGGCGGTGGCGTGGCAATGACTGGCGTGAAAATTTCTGGTTCGCGTTTCGGCGGCAGTGTGGCTGGAACGAACGACGCTGGTTTTTGCGGCGCGGTCTCAGCAGTGCGGGCGCGCGATTCTTTAGCCAGTTGGTCGAGCCGGACTTGCAGGACATTCACGCGCCCGTTGAGATCCTCGATCTGGCGATGCGCGCTGATGGCACGGGCAATCAGCCAGATGGCCAGCACGATGGGGACGCCGATGATGAGGATGATAATAAGTTCCATAATCAGTCGCTTTCCATTTCACTGCGCCGGGGGCGGTCGCGGTTAAAAATTGCCCGGTCAAATTTCACGAAGTCATTTTGTCCAAACCGTGCCGCCAGCGTGAATTGAAAAAAAGTGCGGGGCAATCAATTAAACGATGCGGCGCGGAAACCGCAGGTGAAGAGCGCGAATCTGCGCGGGTGAAATTATTCCGGGTTCTCCACGCCAATTTTCCTATCCGCTCCGACAGTCACAACGGCTTTCCCGCCGTTTCCGGCCTCGAAGTAACCCTCAACAATGTTTGTAAAAGAATTATTTCCACAATTACCATGCAAGATGAGTGAACTTTCTCCTGAAACAGCGGGATGCAGTTTTAATTTCAGCTTTTCACCCGGTGGAATTTTCCCAATGTTCAAATCATATCCCTGGCCAAAGAAGTGGACTTCGCTTAACAGAACCGTTGAGTTGTTTTTGATGGTCAGGTAATAGGTGGATTCAATGGCAAGCACGCTCCAAATAATCACGGCGGCTACGGGAAAATTCGCCAACAACACCCCAGCAGACACAATTGTTCCATGCCGTCTTGGAAGTCCCGACTGATTTGTTCTGACGAACCAAATTAAGAGTGCCATGATGCCCGCAACAAAAAACACCAACCCGCCGAACAAAGTATAAAACCCGGCTTTTTCCAGCCACCTCCATCCTGTCGCCAGCCAAGAGATAAAAATTATCAAGCCGATAACCAGCGGAAGCGCACCGCAAAAAAGCGAAAACCGATACGTCTTGCTGGTTGGTAAATTCATGCCGTTGTCGTCTTACTGCTGAACAAGCTCTTGAACCAAGCCCACGCGGCGCGCAGGCCGACGTCGCGGGTGCCGGCGAGGTTGTAAATCTTCGCGACTTCTTCCTCGTGGCCAAGGTAGCGCGGCGGCAGGAGAATCATGGTCTTGGCGCTGTCGCCTTCAACCTGCAAAATCTCGGAGTAGAAAACGCCGCGCCCGGTTTCGTATTTGCCGTCGGGCAGGACGAGCGCGCGTTGCGGGAGGATGAGCCACGGGCGGTAGTTGAGGACGAGTTCGCCTTTTTCGTTGCGCGTCAGTTTGCCGTAGGTGCGTGACGGAACTTTGTTGATCTTGCGGCCAAGGAAAAGTTTGTTCGCCGTGGCGTCGGGTTTGAAACGGGCTTTGCGGCCGGTAAAAAAATCCCAGAGGAACACGAGGCCGAAGTGCGAGAGGCGGAAACTCCAGCCCGCGATGAAGTAGGAAATCAAAATAATGATGGCCGCCCACGCCGCGCCCACCCACGGATGCCCGGACCAGGAACCGATGGCCGAACTGCCGACGACCGTGCCGAGGATGGCGGTGCGGAAAACTTTCAGCGCGGTATCCACGGTGGTGAACGGGCTGATGAGGATGAGGATGTTGATGGCGTTGGACGCGAGAAAAACGATGAAGAACGCGGCCATCGCGACGGGAACCATCAGCGCGTTGTAAAGCCAGTGCAGATCAATCGTGGCAAAACCCAGCGCGGCGAGCGAAGCGCCGTCGTGGCCGGGTGCCTGAAAAACGGAGGCGATGAACGGCACGAACGCACCGGTGGCGACGAGGCCGGAGACTTTGTGTTCGACGGTCTCGAGGGCGTCGAGCGGTTTTTTCAACGCGGTCGGCAGCACGGTGGTTCCGGCCGCGTCCTTGGCGAAACACACGAGGACAATCAACAGCGCCGGCACCCAGAAAAGCGGGTCAGCAAACCACGGCAGGTGCGCCTTCTGTTCCGGCGCGGCATTAAAATATTGATACGCGCCGACGCAGCTCACGCCCAGCAAAGGCGAAATGGCCACGCCGGTGATGGTGGCGACCGCTTCGCAGATTTTTTTGGCCTGGGGATTCGGATCGTCCTTGCCGGTGGCGGTGCTGGCGGCACGCGCGGAACCGCCGAGCAGCGACAGCGCGAGGAGAGCGATGGTGAAAAATTTCAATTTCTTCATGGCCACATGATTCGTTCAAGGGGTCGCATCTGTAAAGTTCAATTCCCATTTTGGAAAGTCTTTTGCTTTGCTGGCCGCTGGTTTAATCTGCGTCAATCAAGCCATGACCGACCGCGAACTCGCCATTAAAGCCGTCCACCTGCGAAAAAAAACGCTGGCGGCCATCTTCGATGCGGGCGCCGGCCACACCGGCGGCGGGCTTTCGTGCCTCGACATTTTGAACGTCCTCTACAACCGCATCCTCAACGTGTCGCCGGAAAAATTTTCCAGCCCGGCGCGTGATCGCTACGTTCAGAGCAAAGGCCATTCGGTCGAGGCGCTTTACGCGGTGCTGGCGGATCGCGGGTATTTTCCTGAAGCGGATTTGAAAACGATCTGCCATTACCAGTCGCACTACGTCGGCCATCCCACGCGACACATTCCCGGCATCGAGATGAACACCGGCGCGCTCGGTCACGGCCTGCCCATCTGCATCGGCATGGCGCTCGCGGCGAAGATGGATAGTGGCACAGGCTTCCAGCCTGTGAGTTCCGAAAGCGCATCAACCCACAGGCAAGATGCCTGTGCCACTACTACCGCGTTCCGCGTTTTTACTTTGCTTGGCGATGGCGAACTCGCCGAAGGTTCAAACTGGGAAGCTGGCCTCGCCGCCGCGCATTACAAGTTGGATAATCTTACGGCGATCATTGACCACAACACGCTGCAAATTTCCGGCCACACGCGCGACGTAATGAGCAACGAACCGCTCGACGAAAAGTGGCGCGCGTTCGGCTGGGCCGTGAAAGTGGTGAACGGCCACGATTACGCCGCACTCACCGAGGCATTGAGCCAGCCCGCTGAAATTGGAAAACCAACGTGCATCATCGCGAACACGACGAAAGGCAAGGGCG
>JAYVQV010000595.1:0-13651 GCA_043776855.1 Limisphaerales bacterium
CATTTCAGTCCCGAACCCGCCGTCGTCGAGGCCGACCCGACGATGATGGAGCAAATTTTATTAAACCTCTCCGTGAATTCGCGCGACGCCATGCCCAAAGGTGGACGCCTCGCCATCCGCATTTCTCATCGCGAGGTGGACACCGCCTACATCCGCAAATCCGTCGAGGCCACGCCCGGGCGCTACATTTGCTTGAGCCACACCGATACCGGCGACGGCATTCCGCCGGAAAATTTATCGCGCATCTTCGAGCCGTTTTTTACGACCAAGGAACTCGGCAAAGGCACCGGCCTCGGCCTCGCCACCGTCTATGGCATCGTCAAACAGCACAAAGGCTGGATTGAAATCGAAAGCGAAATGGGCAAGGGAACCACGTTCCATGTTTTCCTTCCCGCCAGCGCCGTGCCCGCGCTGGAGATTGAATCCGCCACCGAGACGCAGTTCCGCGCGCTCGGCGGCACCGAGACCGTGCTCGTCGTCGAGGACGAACGCGACCTCCGCGAAATCATCACCCGCACGCTGAACCGCCACGGCTACCGCGTCTTCCAGGCCGTGGACGGCAACAACGCGCTCGAAATCTGGCGTGAATACAAAGACGACATCCACCTCCTCTTCACCGACGTCATCATGCCCGGCGGCATGAACGGGCGCGAACTCGCGGAAAAAATCTGGGCCGACAAGCCCAAGCTGAAAGTTATTTTTTCCACCGGCTACGGCGCGGACGCCTTGGGGAAAAATTTCCGGCTCGACCCCGATTTGAATTATTTGCAGAAGCCGTATCTCCCCCACGCCCTCGCCCGCATGGTCCGCCGCTGCCTCGACGCCAAGGCGAATTGAATCCGAATTCCGAAGTGGAATTGTTGCGTGGTGGGTGGAACCGGCTTCCAGCCGGTTGTTTCCGGCATCCTGCCGGAAACCGTCGGCACGGCCACACCCCGCATGGACGTGAACAGCGGCTGACGATTCCCGCCGCGAACGGAATTTGGCTGGAAGCCAAATTCAACCGGCTGGAAGCCGGTTCCACCCGGCGCGGAGGCGCTCCCCAACTTCGGGGTTCGGCTTGAAAGCTCCCATCGTCCCAATCGTCACCGGGCGCAGTGTCATACCAACGACAGATGAAATCCGGTAAAATCCACAGTGATCATTGGTTGAAGGTGCTGGGCAGCCGGGGCGCGTCTTGGACTGCGGCGGGAAGCGAAGCGCCACGCCGCTTTCGCCCGCGCGGAGCCGCCCGCGATTTTTCGGACGCTGGCCGCACGCTCGAAAGCGGTGTCGCGGCTGCGCCTTGCCACCGCAGTCCATGACGCAACGGATTTTACCGGACTTCAAAGGCAACTGGGCGCGCGGAAACTATGCTTCAGCCCGCAAATTTTCCATCTTCCATCCGCCATCCTCCATCCACTATCCTTCGCCCCATGACAATTGCGCCGTCGCTGCTCGCCTCCGATTTTTCCCGTTTCGGCAAGGAGGCCGCCCGCGCCGCCGCGTCCGGCGCGGACTGGCTGCACCTCGACATCATGGACGGCCAGTTCGTCCCCAACATTTCCTTCGGCCCCGCCGTCGTCGCCGCCGTGCGTCCGTTTGCAAAAAATCTTTTCTTCGACGTCCACCTCATGTGCGGCCAGCCGGAAATTTTGCTCGAACCATTTGTCAAAGCCGGTGCAGACCTCATCACCGTCCACGTCGAACTCGGCGAAAAAGTTCCGCAACTCCTCTGGAAAATAAAATCGCTCGGCAAAAAAGTCGGCCTCGCCGTCAATCCGCCCACCGCCATCACCGCCGTCCAGCCGTATCTCGACAAGATTGATCTGCTCCTCGTGATGACCGTCAACCCCGGCTTCGGCGGCCAAAGCTTCATCCACGAATGTCTCCCCAAAATCCAGCAAGCCGACGCGTGGCGGCGCGAACGCAAATTAAATTATCACCTCGAAGTGGACGGCGGCATCACCAACCAGACCGCCGCCGAATGTGCGCGGGCCGGTGCAGACACCTTCGTGGCGGGAACCAGCTTGTTCGGCGCCCGCAGCCTGAAAACCGCCGTGAAAAAAATGCGGAAAATTGTCCGCGCGAATGATCCCGCCCTCGCCGACCTGGCCGTCCGTGAAGTGTCCGCGCCGGTATTGCCGCTGTGAGATTGCCCGGCTTGACAAGATTCTCGCAGCGGCGCAATGTGAACCCATGAAAATGAAAGAGACGGAACTGCGCGCCCTGATTCGCGAATCTCACCTTCAGCCGTTGAAAGTTTTTCTCGACGACGGCAAGTCCTACACGATTTCTCATCCCGATTTCGCCATCGTGGCCGATCACGCGTTGCTCCTCGTGGCCGGACCGGGCATCAATTTAGGGGATGCCAGTTTTGCCGTCTGCTACTTCGACCACATCGTCCGCGTTGAGGCGTCGAGAAAAAAATCCAAAGTCGTCGCGTGAACATCCAATTCGGCACCGACGGCTGGTTCAGCGCGGGTAATTAAACTGTGGCTGACCGGGAAACGCTGGCTGGGGCGGAGAATGTTTCCCGCCCGCAGCTTCGATCATGGCCGTCATAATTTTTTGCAATTCGGGATCGTGCCGCATCAAACGAGGCATGGGTTGACTCCGTCCGGCCAGCGATTCCAATAAATTATTCAGTGATTCCCGGCCCATAAACAATCCGGGGGAAAGGGAAAACATTCCCGTCATCTCTGCCTGATCCAACGGCGTCAGCAGCCGACCATTCACGGCATTGGCGTCCGCGCCGGATTTCAACAGCCACTGCGCCGTGTTTGTTTTGCCGAGCATGATGGCCAGATGCAACGGCGTTTCCCCTTCCACCGGCCCGCGCATCGCCTGGGCATACGCGCCGGGACGGGCGGCAACTTGCGCGGTGGCCTGGTTGACATCCGCGTGATGTTTGAGCAACCCGGCGGCGGCTTCTTCCGCTCCATTGAAAATCGCCCAATGCAACGGGGTGAATCCCATGCTGTCCACTTGATTCAAATCCGCGCCGGCACCAACTAAAATTTCCAGGCTGCCCGGCTGGTTGAAAAACGCCGCGAGCATCAGCGGTGTCCGGCCGCTGAACAACATCCCGCCAGGCATTTGACCGGGGCGCGTTGGCGGCAGCGGCGCGTTGGCGGAAGCACCCTGCCGAAGCAGCAGCTTCAACACTTCCTCCCGCCCGGCGGCGGCGGCGATTTCCACCGGCGTGGCTTTCATCAGGCTGCTCAATTTTGCCAGCGCGGGATTTTGCGCGAGGAACGCGGCCACCATTTTTGCATCGCCCAAAAAAACGGCGTCGAAGAAATTTTCCCTGGCGCCCGCCGCCCGCAGGAGACTGGCCGTGTTCATTTGCTGCTTGAGCAACGCCCGGCCCAGCGGCGAAAGCCCCCACTGGTCAGCCGCCTGCACATCCGCCTTGGCGGCGAGCAGCATCTGGACAATTTCTTCATCACCCGCACCGGCGGCGAAATGCAGCAGACTCTTGCCATTGGCCGCATTGGTGGCGACGGAAGATTTTTCCGCGATCAGTTTTCTCAAAACGTCCGCGCGCCCGAGCATGACGGCGGAAGCGGCGTCCCAAGTCGCGCCATATTTTTCCAGCCGCGTTACCAAATTTGTCCGTTGCAACATGGCCGCGCTCCGCAATGGAGTTTGCTTGAATTGGTCAGGCGTATTGGCGAGCCGGGCGTCGGCCTGCAAAATTCTTTCCGCCGCGTCCGGCTTGTCCGCCCGGATGGCCGCAAAAATATCAAACTCGACGCTCGAATCAGAATGGGCAAACGGGCTGCGGTTCCGCGCCGCGAGCAACCGGGGCGTCTGGCCGAGGTTGTTGGTGGCATCCAGACTGGCACCCTGTTTCACGAGCCAGTCAAAGACGTTTAAGTGATCGGACTGGGCGGCGAAGTGCAGCGGCGTGTTGCCGTCGTGGTCGCGGGCATTGAAGTCCACCTTGGCGGCGATGAATATTTTATCAACGCCCCGGATGAAAAACAGCGGGTTCTGATTGGTCATGTTCGCCAGATAATGCAGCGGTGTTTTTCCTTCATCGTCCTTGGCGGAAAAATCGGCACCGGCATCCGCGAGCTTCTGGAGGCTTTCGCCCACCGAAAACCAGGGCCATTCGCTCTTCAGCAGTTGATGCACGGGCGTCAGTCCTTTTTTATCGCGTTGATCCAGCTTGGCTCCGGCCTGCATGAGCAATGCCGTGGCCTCCGCCTTGAAGGAAGTGTCCGCCGCCGCGAGGACATCCAACGGCGTCCGGCCTTGATTGTCCCGCGCGTTTACGTTGGCTTTGGATTTTACAAGCAATTGGAATGGCTCGTTGTCACCGTCTTCATTCAAATCCCAGCCCCAGATTCTTTCTGCCGCTTTGTGCAGCGGTGTTTGTCCGAGATTGTTCGTAGCGTTCACCTCCGCGCCGCTGGCAATGAGAGCCTTCATCCGATCAACTTCATTGGCATCTACGGCATTCGCCAGCCGGTGCAGCGCCGTGTTGCCCCCGGCGTCGCGCTGGTCAATGTTCCCGCCCGCGCCGCCCAGCAGCTTGAAAAGTTTCTCGCGGTCGCCATCGAAAAAGAAAACGCCCCGTCCGGTTTTTTCATCCGTCACCAGTTGCATCACGGTTTGACCGGCATGATTGACCGCCTTCGCATCCAGGCCGCACGCGAGCAAAAAACTCGTGCCTTGCAGAATTTCATTTGGCCCCTGCTCATATTCTCCGACCGTCAGGTATTTGATGAACTCCTCCTTGTGCGGGCTGGCGGGCAATTGTTGCAGCCAGTTTGTCGTCGGGCGGTCATACACCGTGAACTGCTCCTGCAAAAAAATCTGGTGCAGCAATGAATTGCCTTCCGGGTCACGCAGCTTGATGTCCGCGCCCTTGTCCACGAGCAGCGCGGCGGCGGCAAGGTGGCCTTGGGTCACCGCGACTTGCAATGGCGTCAGGCCGAGTTCATTCCGCGCTTCGAGTTTGGTTTCACTTTCCAGCAGCGCGACGAGGGCGGCGATATTTCCCGTGGCCGCCGCTTCGTGCAACGTGATGGCGAGGCCACGTTCAGGATGCGGCGACGCGGATTTTTCACCAAGCAGGAGGTGGATGCTTTCGGTCTGCTTCGCCTGAATGGCCGCGTCCAAAGGCGTCCAGCCGTTCGTGTCGCGGATGCCAGTCGGTGATTGCGCGGCAAGCAAAGCTTTTACCAAATCAATTTTCCCATTTGCGGCGGCGATGTGCAACGCCGTCTGCCCGGCGGAATTCGTCGCCGCGAGCGGAGCGCCAGATTGAATCCAAAAGGCAACGAGTGACAATTGGCCGGCATTGACCGCCCAATGCAACGGCGTTTCGCCATTGCAATCGCGGGCTTGCGCCACGCTCTTATTGGCCGACACGAGGCGTGTCATTTGATTGGTGTCGCCCAAGGCAGTGGCGGCCAAGGCGTCGTAATTGGCGCCGTGCTGGATGAGCAGTTTGAGAATTTTTTGCCAGCGTTCTGGAGCCGCATCCGCAACCCTTGCCGCCAGTCCGGTTTCTTGGGAACGGAGCGAGGCCATAAATTGCGGCTCGGCGTGAGTGATGTAATCTGCCTTGAGCTGGTCTTGAGCATTATGCCATTGGCCAATCAAAGACGGCCTTGACCTGGCGGCTCCCGCCGATGAAAGCGCGAAAGATTGCAGCAACGAAAGACTGCTCGCGGAGGAATTGGTCATTGTCACTCCCGCCTGAAACAAAGCCTGCACCGCCTCCAGTTCGCCGCGCGTGGCCGCTGCTGCCAGCAATTCATCGCCGTGCGCCGCCAAAACTTCCGCCGCAGTTTTGACACCGCGTTTCGGTCGTGTGGAACGGCCTGGCTTTTGCAGCGATTTTGTTCCGAGCGGATTCTTTGGCTCTTGTCCCAGCATCCGGGGAACGAGCCGTCCACCGCATTTCGTGATGTCCAGTTCGAACGGCGTGGTCTCGTCGTTGGAATAAAGTTTTCCTTGAAACGGATCCGCACCGTAATCCAAAAGCCAGCCAGCCATCTCCTCGCGATTTTCCGAAAAGGCCAGATGCAACGAGGTGTCAAAATCAAAGGCCATGATGTTCGGGTTGGCTCCGGCTTCGAGCAAGACTTTGCAAACATCGGGATGATTGCGGTAAATCGCCCAATGCAGGGCAGTCTTTTGTGAACCACCGCTCGAAAGAGTATCGCCCGGTTCATTGATGTCGACGCCGAGTTCCAAAGCCCGTTTGACAATGGTGAGATTGCCTGCCGCCGCCGCTTCGTGCAGCACCCGTTTGTTCTGAAATTGTGCCCGCACGAGGTTGGTGTCCGCTTCCAACATGGCGGCGGCGTCTTTGTCATGTCCCATTTGGATTGCGCCCAAAAGATCATCCAAACCATCGGCAAAACCGGTCACGGCACTCTGCATCAAAACGACGGCGGCGAAAAATAACAAACTAAAAAACCATCCTTGTCGGCTTTTGGTCAGGCTCATGTCAGCATCATAAGTTTGAAGCCGGGCCGCGCCAGCACAATTTCCGTTGTCAATCAGGCGTGGTGAGTTTAGATGTGGGCGCAATGAAATCCGTCACCCGCGCCCTTGCTGCTGGAACGGCCTTCGTTACTTTCGTCATTTCCGCCTGGTCGGCGGGATCGAATTCCGTTTCTGCACAAACCATTCCCAGGCGCTCCATGCTCACGATGGGCGGCATCGTCACCACGCCAGAGCGCAAAGCCTCGCCCGTTTTCACCGGCGAAAAATTGCCCGTGCCGCCGAAGCAAACAAGTCCGTGGTCGCCGCCACCAACGGATTTGCCGACGAACTACATTTCCGCGACGAAAATTTTGTTTGAGCAAGGCATGGCCGATCCGCGCGGCTGTGATTATCACGCCATTCAAGTCAGCACTGGTAATGTCTGGCAGGGTGACGGCGGCGTGGTGTCAACGCACGGCTGGGTTTTGCCCGGCAACGCGGCGCAAAAATTCGCCGTTGGCTGGAATGGCATGGTTTATCCCGTCGTCAGCGTCGGCACCAACGCCGACCTTGAAGCGGACGTGGCGATGTTGGAGACGAACGGATTTTCTTCCTGGGGTTCCGCCATTCCAGAACCCATGTCGGTTTCGCACAGTTCCATGCTCGGCCTTAAAGGCTGTTTCCTGCTGCGGCTGGGAAAAACGGATTTGGCCATCCGCTTGTGGCTGGCGCAGGAACGGCGCGGAAGAAGTTTTCAAAATGAAATGATGCGGCGTTTTTCCGAGACCAACGGCCTCGCATCCACCAATGAAATAAAATTATCCGACGCCGACCCGTATCTCGGCTGGGCGACCGACTGGGCATGGGCGATGTTTGACCGGACGATTTGCGCCCACGAACGTGGCGACGAAAAGCTCGCGCTACTCACCGCGCGGCAGCTCGCCGTGGCCCAGCCGCAGATTGAAGCGGAATGTGTGAAGCGCGGTTTCAAGCGCCAGCCCAACTGGAATTCTCGCCAGCAAAAGGATGAACAACCGTATCTGACCTTTCTCGGCCAGCTTCCTGAATTGCTCGCCGATTTGGAACGGCGCGATCAGGAAGGTCCGCACGTTTCCATCATCAGCGCGGGAATCACCAACCTTACCGACCAGTCCCAACGCATCGCGCGGTTGATTCGCGACCTTGATTTGAACGGCGCGCGTCAGTGGGGACAGCCGGGCGGAGTCAATCTGGCGGGTGATGCCATCGTGTCAGCCTTGATTGATGAAGGCGATGCCGCGGTCGAGCCGCTGCTGGATTGTCTCGCACACGACCAGCGGCTGACCCGCTCGGTTTCATTTGGCAGGGATTTCCACAGGGAGCGCACAGTGCATACCGTCCGCAGCGCTGCCCAAGCCGCTCTGCAAGCCATTCTGCAAGCCAGCTTTTTCGGCAGCGCGGCGGAAATGCGCGCTTACTGGAGCCAATATAAAAGCCTCAAGCTGGCAGACCGCTGGTATGAAATTCTAAAGGACGAGACCGCCACCAACCGCTGGCTGGAGACCGCCGCCAACCTCGTTCGCCCGGAAAACGTGCCGCCATTTCCCGGCGGTTACCTTGTGACGCCACCCCCACTATCCAATGCCCCCGTGAAATTGCACGGCGAAATCCTTCGCGCCAAATTCAACCCGACCGTCACCGAACTGCTCACCCGTCACGTGCTGGAAGTGCCGACCAACCACATCGGTTCCTACGATCTCGCCGCAAGCTGCCAGATGGCCGATTATCTGGCGCAGTGGGACGCGCCCGCCGCGCTGCCCGTCGTAAAAATTTTGTCCAAGCGCGCCCGCACCGTGATGAAGTATTCGCGGCAGCAATTGGGAAGCTTTGTCGCCAAACTATCGCTCGCCCGCGCGCAGGCCGGCGACCCGCAGGCGTTTGATGACTACGCGGATTGGATTGTCACCACCACGCCGGAGCAGTTGGATTATCGCAAATTAGAACTCGAACCCTTCAAAAAATTTCCGACCAACCTCCTGCTCATGGCGGCAGCGGAAAAAATGTTTGCCGACACCAATTCAGCATGGGGACAACTGCCGTGGCAAGGAAGTTACCAAGGTGAAATTTTTGCCCCAGGACTGTTTGACCTCCCCGCCTTTCGCACCTTGCTCGCCCGTGAATTGACCAAGACCAATGATTTTGGAAACGTCACCTGGCGCGAAAACAATTATTTGGAATACCGGCAGACCAATTCATCCGGCGGATTCAGCCTTTCCTTCCCGGAAAACGGGTCGCCAACCAATGGAACCGTCGCCCAAATCCGCTGGTGTGATTGGATTGCCATCGGGCTGGCCAGCCAAAACCAAATCCCGTTTTACAACCCGTTCGCACCCATTGCCGAACGCGACCAGAAACTGTCCAAAGCCCGGATCCGGCTGCTCAAGAAATAATTTTTCCGGCTGGCAAATTTACCCGGCCACGCGCAGCTTGTTCCCATGTCGCAGATTAAATTCGGCACCGACGGCTGGCGCGCGGTCATCGCGGAAGATTTTACTTTTGCCAACGTCGCCCGCGTCGCGCAGGCCACGGCGGATTTTTGGAAAGCGGAAATCAGAAATCAGAAATCAGAAATTTTTGGCCGCACCGCAAAAGTCATCATCGGCTACGACCGCCGGTTTCTTTCCGACCAATTTGCCCGCGTGACCGCCGAGGTGTTTGCCGCGAATGATTTTCAAGTCATCCTCACACCCGAACCCACGCCGACGCCGTGCATCTCCTACGCGGTGAAAAACCTCGGCGCGATCGGCGGCGTGATGATCACCGCCAGCCACAATCCGCCGCATTTCAACGGCTTCAAACTCAAGTCCCACTTCGGCGGCAGCAGCAGCCCGGAAGAATGTCAGGCCGTAGAAAGTTTTCTTTCGGCGGAGCGCCCCGTTGGAGTTCAAGCTTTAGCTTGTCCGCCCGCCACGCTGAAGCGTGAACTCCAACACGCCGGGTCGGAGACCGGCGCTCCATCGCCGGTTCAGATCTCCGACCTTCGCCCCGCGCACTTTACCGCGATAAAAAAGCTCGTAGATTTCAAGCTTATCGCCAAGTCCAAACTCCGCGTCGCGCACGATGCGCTGTTCGGCGTCGGCGCGGGTTGTTTTGAAACACTGCTCGCGAAAACAAATTGCACCGTCACCACGCTCAACGGCGCGCACGACGTTCTCTTTGGTGGCATCTGCCCGGAGCCGCTGCCAAAAAATTATGCGCTCGGCGGCGCGCAGTTAAAAAAAAATCCGCACGACATCTGCCTCGTGACCGACGGCGATTCCGACCGCATCGGCGCGATGGACGGACGCGGCCAGCCCATGACCAACCAGCAAGTCATCGCGCTGCTGCTGCATCATCTCGTCCGCAATCGCGGTGGACGCGGCACGGTCACGAAAACTTTCAACACCACCGCGATGCTGGACAAGATGTGCGCCGCATGGAATCTGCCGCTCACCGAAGTCGGCATCGGCTTCCGCTACATCGCGCCGGAAATGATGAAGCCCGGCGCGCTGTTCGGCGCAGAGGAAAGCGGCTCCGTCGGTTTCGCCAATCACATTCCCGAACGCGATGGTCTCGCCGCCGGTTTGTTTCTGTGTGAAATGCTGGCGATGGAAAAAATCTCCGTGAATAAAATCTACGCGCGCTTGGAAAAAGAATTTGGCCCGCACCGCTACGGACGCTACGACGCGCATTATCCGCTGGAGCAACGCGTCGCGCTCATGGAATCGCTGAAATCCAATCCGCCGAAAAAACTGCTCCGCTCGCCGCTGGCAAAAGTGGATGCGCGCGACGGTGTAAAGTTCGTTGCGGAAGATTCCACCTGGCTGATGCTGCGCGGTTCCGGCACCGAGCCGGTGTTGCGTATCTACGCCGAGGCCAAGTCCGATACCGACATGGAAATACTTCTGAAGCTGGGACGTTCGTTACTGAAGTAGCGGCGTCTCGGCAGAGCGCCGTGCTTGACTGGATTAACCCAAATTCCGAAGTTAAAAACTCGGGGTTGATAATTTCCGCAGTGCCCGCAGCGGCTTCCCTCTCCCCTCGGATGGGAGAGGGATTGAGGGTGAGGGGTGGTTCCGGAACCGCTGGCACAAAATATTTCAACGCTTGGGTAATTTTCCACCCCTCACCCCGGCCCTCTCCCCTCCGAGGGGAGAGGGAGACGGCACTGGCGGACGCTGAATTTTTTAGCGGCGGATTTTTAATTTCGGAGTTCTGGATTAATTTTGCGGTGCTCTGCCGAGACGCCGCTACACTTTGAGTTTCAGGACTGCCGCGCGTAATTCTTCCGCCAGTTTTTTCCGGTCATCCTTCGTGCGCTGAAATGTCCCGAACCGCATCGTCGCGCGGACGCGGCGTTTGCTCAACAAGTTCACCGCGTGCGGAAAAAAAGTGTGGTCGCCCCAGTAACAAACTTCATTGCGCGCGTCACCACCGTCGAGTTCGTAGTGCAGCCAGCCCGTGGCAATCGGATATGTGCCGGTCGTCACGGGTTCCAGCAGCGACGAGCGGAACGGCAATACTTCCTCGCCATTCGTGCTGGTGCCTTCGGGAAAAACCACGACCAGCGCACCATCAGCCAGCGCAGATTCAATTTCTTTGTTCACCGCGCC
The DNA here is from genome assembly GCA_043776855.1 of Limisphaerales bacterium. Classification (GTDB taxonomy): domain Bacteria; phylum Verrucomicrobiota; class Verrucomicrobiia; order Limisphaerales; family UBA11358; genus UBA11358. Next base: position 11,061 of record JAYVQV010000595.1, read on the forward strand.
GACGTGTGTGCGGCGTTCGCGCACGATGAAGACCGTTCCCGCCAGTGCCGTCAGCCAGCCGATCACCGGCCAGCCGCGCACCTCTGATTTGGAAACAAAAATCGCCGGTGTGATCGCGGCGATGACGAGGATGTCGAGATAGCTCAAGTGGTTGGCCACGAGCAATCCGCTTTTGGGAACCGGCCCGGTGGAACTGTAATCGCAGCTGTAAATCTTGATGTGCCGCCGGCAGGCGCGATGCAGCCACGCGGCGCGGGCGAGGCGCTTGGATTTTGCCGCCACGAACGCCGTCGTAAAAACGTAGTCCATGACCACGACCACCACCTCCAGCAAAAACCAGCCGAGTTTCCACGCCGCGCGAAATGTCATGCGCGGATTTCAATGGTGAATCGCCCGGCGGTCAATGGTGAAATTCCAGAGGCGGGTGCTGCGCGCGCCAAAATTAAAAAGGGCGGACAAAAATTGTCCGCCCAGCTTTGAAATGTTTCCGTAAAATTATTTCGTCGCGATGACCACCGCTGACTGCGCCAGATTCAAGACTGTGTTTGGGAACATTCCCAGCCAGAGAATGCCGCCGATGCAGATCCACGCCGTCACCATCGCGGGCGCAGAGAGTTGGATGGGCGCCGTGTCTTTCACTTCCTTGCTCCAGTAAATTACCTTGATGACGTTGAAGTAGTAATAAAGCGACATCACCACGCCCGCCAGCGCGATACCGACGAGCCAGTAGTAGCCACTGTGACCGGAAACTTTCGCGGCCTCGACAACCGATTTAAGCAGCAAAAATTTTCCAAAGAAACCCGCCAGCGGCGGAATGCCCGCCAGCGAAACCATCGAGAGTGTCATTGTCGCCGCGAGCAACGGCGAACGCTGGTGCAAACCCGCGAGGCCAGAAATGTCTTCCGTATCAAGATGGCGCAACACGAGCGCGATGACGAGAAAGCCCGCCAACGTCGTGAACAAATACCCCGCGAGGTAGTAAAGAATGGCGGATTGGCCGGCCGCGTTCAGCGCCGCGACACCGAGCAGCAAGTAACCCGCGTGCGCGATGCTGGAGTAACCAAGCAGGCGCTTGATGTTCCGCTGCGGCAGCGCACAAAGATTGCCGTAAAGAATCGTGATGGCGGAAATAACGATGAGCAGTTTTTCCCAGTGCAGCGCCACGCTCGGCACGGCGGTGAACAAGACGCGCAGGAGCAGCACGATGCCCGCCGCCTTGGAGCCGACGGCGAGAAACGCCGTCGTCGGCGCGGGCGCTCCTTGATAAACATCCGGCGCCCAAATCTGAAACGGAAATGCGGCAATCTTGAAACCGAGACCCACGAGCACCAGCAGCACGCCCAGCAAAAAGATTTTGCTCGTCTCAAACTGCGGCGCAACCGCGGCGAGCTTGTTGAAATTCAATTCACCGGTCGTTCCCCAAATCAGCGCGATGCCAAACACCATGAAGGACGAGGACAGCGCGCCGAGGATGAGATACTTCACACCCGCTTCGAGCGAGGCGATTTTGCTGCGCTGGAAACTGACGAGAACGTAAAACGTGATGGTGATGAGTTCGATGGAGACGAACAGCATCGTGAAATCGTTGGACGATGCGGCAAACAACATTCCCGCCAGCGCGAAGACGATGAGTGAATAGTATTCCGCAATCGCACCCGCCGCCAGACGGTCGGAAAATTCCGCCGCGATGAACAAAACCAAAATCGCGGCGATGAGGAAGAAGCGTTTGAAGAACAGGGAAAGACCATCGTTCACGAAACCACCGTTGAACGCCGTGCCGAAGTTGCTGCAACTGCCGTTGCCGCTGAAACTCGCCAGCAACAAAACACCGAGCGCCGCGATGGCCGCGTAGCCGATATATTTGCGGCGCTCAGCCGGCACGAACAGGTCGGCCAGCATCAGCACGAGGCCGAGGCCGATGACCGAGATTTCCAAGCCGATATAGTTGAGGGAAGCGTTCATCAGTTGCGATTCACGAAATTATTTTTGGGGAGCGCGCCCGCCACGGGCGCACTGGCCGACGCCCCGTCGGCCAGAACAGAAGTCGTCAGCGGGGCGCTGACGACAATAGCCGGGGCAGCTGTGCTCCCCAGCATCGCCACGATTTTTTCCACGTCTGGATTGATTTTTTCCGTCAACAGGCGCGGCCAGACACCGAACACAAACAGGCTTGCGAGCAGCAGCGCGTAAGGCAGCTTGCGCCAGACGTGCGAGGCGTCGGTCACAGAATTCCATTTTTCCGGCAGCGGGCCGTGCAGGACATTGCGAACGGCGCGCGTCATGTAAATGCCGCCGATAACCAGCGCACCCCACAGCGCGATGACCGTGACCGTCGGAAATTTCGTCCATGCGCTGAAGAACACCGTGGCTTCACCGACGAAATTGGCGAAGCCGGGCAAACCGCAGCCCGCCATCGCCGCCATCAGCAGCGCCGTGCCGATGAAGGGCAGCTTGCGGCAGAGGCCGCCGAGTTCGCTCATTTGCAACGTCCCGGTCTGGTTGTAAATGTAGCCGCTCAACGCGAACGTCAGCGCCGCGAGGAAGCCGTGCGCGACCATGATGAGAATCGCGCCGCTGATACCGATGAGGTT
>JAYVQV010000596.1:0-3460 GCA_043776855.1 Limisphaerales bacterium
CCGTCTGATAGAACATTTGTCTCTTTCAAGGCATGGTAAATCTTCAAGTGAACCTAGTTTCAGTGATGATTTGAAATCCGATTAACGGAAACAGTCTGGTAAAAGCACAGTTCAGTTAGGACAGTAAAACATCACATGAGCAACAAACTATTCGTAGGAAATCTTTCCTTCAATACCACCGAAAACGACCTCAACGACGCGTTTGCCGCGTTCGGCACGGTCACCGAAGCGAACCTGATGATGGATCGCATGACCAACCGCCCCCGTGGCTTTGGTTTTGTGACCATGAGCACCGCTGACGAAGCGCAGCAGGCCATCGCCGGTTTGAACGGCAAAGACCTCGGCGGTCGCGCCTTGACCGTCAATGTCGCCCGTCCGCGTGAAGAACGCGCTCCCGGTGGCGGCGGCGGCGGTGGTCGTCGTGAATTCGGCGGTGGCGGCGGTGGCGGCGGCGGTGGCCGTAGCAACCGTTACTAATCTTTAGGAATCCTCCTAATTTTCATGGCGGGGTTCGGATCGAACCGAATCCCGCCTTTTTATTTTAATGAAAGAAGAACACATCGAAGTCGAAGGCTGCGTGAAAGTCGTCCTGCCCGGAACCATGTTCCGCGTTGAACTCGACAACAAGCACCTCGTCCTCGCCACCGTCTGCGGCAAGATGCGCAAACGGTTCGTCCGCCTCACCGTCGGCGACCGCGTGAAAATGGAGATGTCCGCCTACGACCTCGACAAAGCGCGCATCACCTGGCGTCTGCGTTGAAACAAAGTTGCAAACGTCATTGACCTCCTCGGCCACTTCGCCGAATCTCTCCGCATTGAACACTCCAAATAATAAGCCCCTGACCTTGCACGCGCGCACCAAGGCGTATGCCAAAGATTACGCGCTGAAAAGCTGGTGGGTCATTTTGTCCACCACCTTTTTCCTCGCCGTCGCTGAAGCTGGCACCTTGCCCGGCGTGCCGCTCGCGGTTCGCCTCGCCTGTAGTGTCATGGCCGGCCTCCTGATTGTCCGCCTGTTCGTCATTTATCACGACCAGCAACACCGCGCAATTTTGCCCCGCTCTGGCACTGCGGAATTTTTCATGCGCCTCTTCGGCATCTGGATTCTCTGCCCCAGCAGCATCTGGCGCGCATCGCACGACTATCATCACGCGCACAATTCCAAGCTCCGCAGCGCCCACATCGGCTCGTTCCCCATCATGACGCGCGAGCAATACAAAAAATCCACCGCCAACGAACGCCTCATCTATCTGACCATGCGGCATCCGATTGTTTTGCTGACGGGCTACATCACCGTCTTTTTTGTCGGCATGGTCAGCTATCCGCTCATCCGTTCGCCCCGCAAGCACTACGACTGCGTGCTGGCGCTGGTCTTGCACCTGGCCTTCATCACTTTCCTCATCGTCACCTGCGGCTGGCTGACGGCGGTGTTGTTAATCTGGATCCCCCGCATCATCGCCGCCGCCATCGGCAGCTACCTGTTCTACGCCCAGCACAATTTCCCTGGCGTTGTCTTCAAAGACAAAGACGGCTGGACCTACGAAGGAGCCGCGCTTGAATCCTCCAGCTTTTTGAAAACGAACGCCGTCATGCAATGGTTCACCGCCAACATTGGCTACCACCACATCCATCACCTCAACCACCGCATCCCGTTCTATCGGCTGCCGGAAATTTACCGCGACATCCCCGAACTCCAGACCGCCAAGACCACCTCACTGCACCCGCGCGACATCCTGCGCTGCTTCCGCCTGAAAGTCTGGGACGTGGAGACCCAGACGATGACCGGTGTGCGCGGCCTCTGAAAATTTTTCAAATTAAAAACGCCGGGCATTCCGCCCGGCGTTTTTTTATGGCCGCACCCAGGCGTTTTGAAAAAACTTTTTGACTCGCTTACGCCAGAAATTTTCCGCACCATTTTCCGTCGCGCGCATGAAAGCCAAAATCATCATCACACCCAAAAAAGCGGTCGTTGACCCGCAGGGCATCACCGTCAAAAAAGCCCTCGAACACATGGGCTACACCGGCGTCACCGGCGTCCACATCGGCAAATACATCGAGATTGATCTCGCGCCCGGCACGGACAAGGCCGCCGCGCACAAGGCGATTGATGAGGCGACGCACAAGCTCTTGAGCAACCCGGTGATCGAAGACTATCGCTTGGAAATAACCGACTGAAATGGAAGCTCCAAATTCCAAGCTCCAAGCTCCAGAGAAGCACCAAACTTCAACCGCCAAACAAACCGTCCGCGCGGAGATTTTGAAGCTTGGTGCTTGGATGTTCTCTGGATGTTGATGCTTGGAGCTTTTCAATAAACGCCATGAATTTTTCCGTTCTCCAATTCCCCGCCAGCAACTGCGACCAGGACGCCGTCCACGCGCTGCAACATCTCAGCCACAACGCGCGGCTCGTCTGGCACAAAGATTCTTCGCTCGGCGACACCGACGCCGTCATCGTGCCCGGCGGTTTCAGTTACGGCGACCATCTGCGCTGCGGCGCGATCGCCCGGTTCAGCCCCGTGATGCAGGCCGTGAAACAATTTGCCGACAACGGCGGCCTTGTGCTCGGCGTCTGCAACGGCTTTCAAGTTCTCACCGAAGCCGGATTGCTGCCCGGCGCGCTCATCCGCAACCGCGACCTGCAATTCCATTGCGAAAACATTTTTCTGAAAACCGCCACGAACGATTCGCCGTTCACGAGCCAGATTCCGGCGGGCAAAATTCTCCGCGTGCCCATCGCGCACGGCGAAGGCTGCTACTTTGCCGACGAAGAAACGCTCGCGAAGCTCAAGGCCAACAACCAAATCCTCTGGCAATACAGCGATGCGAACGGAAATCTAACCGATGCCGCGAATCCGAACGGCGCGCTGCAAAACATCGCCGGCATCTGCAACGAGAAGCGCAACGTGGCCGGCCTGATGCCGCATCCCGAACGAGCCTGCGAAACACTCCTCGGTAGCGACGACGGCAAATGGATTTTTGAAAGCATCTTCGCCGCGTTGAAGAACAAAACCGTCGCACACGCTGCTTGAGTTTCCGTGAAAGCCAACCCGACCAAGCGAAAAAATTCCGCCATCGCCCGCGCCAATAAAAGCGCGACTGGCTTGAACTACCACGCTTGGTCCGGCGGCATTGCGTCACTGCTCGAAGAAGCGCGGCGACAATCCGCGCGCCACGTCAACGCCATCCTCACCGCAACGTATTGGGAAATCGGACGGCGCATTGTGGAGTTCGTCCAGCGGGGCGAGACCCGCGCGGAGTATGGGGATATCATCATTGAAAAACTTTCGCACGACCTCACCAAACAGTTTGGCCGCGGATTTTCCCAGCGAAACCTGGAGCAGATGCGGTTGTTTTATCTACAACATCCGGCGCAGGAGATTTCGCAGACACTGTCTGCGGAATTCAGCCGCCAAGGTTTAACCACATTTTTTCAGGCGGTATCTGAAAAATTTCTACGGCC
>JAYVQV010000597.1:0-3456 GCA_043776855.1 Limisphaerales bacterium
GAAAGTTGAGGCGCACGCACCCGGCGCGCATGGCGCAGGTCCTGCCATGTTTGATCCGAAGATTTCCACTCCGCGCAAATGGCTGCCGAAAGTCGGCGATACAGTTGATGAACAGCTCGCGTTGTTTGCCACGAACGCCGCCGAGTTGAAGGCGGATTTCCAACTACTCAACTCTGCGGATGAAGCGCGTCAGGCCATTATCGCTTTGCGCGACCAGGAAAAATGGCAGCGCGTCGCCGGACATTCCGGCGATTTGACGAACGCCATCTGTCCGCCGTTGAACCTGCCCATGCTCCGCACTGACCGCGCTTACGATGTTCACGCGCTCGAAGCCTGCGATGCGGGCATCAGCGAGTGCGACGCGCTCATCGCGCAGACCGGCTCGGTGTTGGTTACGAACCGCAGCGCCGGTGGACGCGCCCTCTCGGTGCTGCCGCCGCATCACGTCGTGCTCGCTCGCCGCGAGCAGTTGGTCGCGGATCTCCCGGCGGCGTTTGAACTGCTCAAACAGAAATACGCCGCCAATTATCCCAGCATGATTTCCTTCATCACCGGCCCCAGCCGCACGGGTGACATCGAGCGCATTTTGGTTCTTGGCGCGCACGGGCCGAAGAAGTTGACGATTATTTGTTTTTGAAATTGGTTTAGCAGAGCAAAAACTTAAATGCAAACGTGCGTTCAATGCGGCAAAGAAAACCCGGACGAAGCCATCCAGTGTTACGGTTGTGGAACTGAATTTGAGGTCGCCAAAAGTTCGGTTGTCAAACTGACCCAGGCTGGATTTCGCATTCGTGCTTTAGCGCGGGTGATTGATATGATTTTTTGCACCGCAATGGTATACCTTGCGGTTCATTCAAGCGGAAATATTTTACTAGCCCTCGTCAATGCTGGAGTAGTGTCGCCAGACTGGTATTACCATGCTCCTAGGTTCAGCTTAATTGTGGTAATTTTTGGAATTGTGGCCAAGGTGTCATATCACTCACTTTGCGAAGGGCTACACGGAGCCACTCTCGGAAAATTTATATGCCGAATCCGTGTTGTCCACCAAGATGGAAAGCCCAGCACCCTGCCGGGTGCCTTTATCAGGTCAATAGCTTATCTGTGGGACTGTCAATTTTTGGGTGCGGCTGGATACTATGGTTCAATGGAAAAATCCCCGCTCAACCAACGATACGGAGATGTTTGGGGGAAAACACTTGTTTTGAAAAATACTGAAATTAACCAGCAAAACAACCGGCCGATCAGTCGTTTTTTTCTCGGCCTAGTCTGGGGAGCAGCCAGTTATTTGGCTCTGATAATTTTGGGTTTAATTTTAGCCGCTCGTTATCTTGCGTGAATCCTTTTTGAACAAATTCAGCGTAAGGCTTTCCAATCTCCAGTGACAAACAGATAACTAATGAAAAAACTTTTTACAACCCTGCTGCTGGCCACCGCGACGGCGCTCACCGCCAGCGCGCAGACGAACAAACTTATGAACACAAACAAAACTGAAACCGCCACGTTCGGCGGCGGCTGCTTCTGGTGCGTGGAGGCGGTCTATGTCCGCATCCCCGGCGTGATCTCGGTGACGAGTGGATTTGCCGGCGGCAAGGTTGAGAACCCGACTTACCATGATGTCTGCAATGGCACCACCGGCCACGCGGAGGTGACGCAGATTGTTTTTGATCCGGCGAAAGTTTCCTACGACAAGCTGCTGGAAGTTTTCTGGCAGGCGCACGACCCGACCACGCTCAACCGCCAGGGCGCGGACGAGGGAACGCAGTATCGTTCCATTGTTTTATTCCACGACGAAAAGCAACGGCTGCTCGCGGAAAAATCCAAGCTCGCGGCGGCGGGAAATTTCCGCAGCCCCATCGTGACGGAGATCGCGCCGTTCAAGAAGTTTTACCCCGCCGAGGATTATCATCAGGGTTACTACGATGCCAACACCAACGCTGGCTACTGCCAGATGGTCATCAAGCCCAAGCTGGAAAAGCTGGAGCACAAGAAAGTCATCGAGACCACGCCGCAGACGAAGTGATACTGAAAGAACTCCAGCAACCCTGTAGCGGCGGGCATCCTTGCCTGCCGTAGAGCCGGGCTTCCCAGCCCGGCGGAGAGAACCTCGCGCAAAAAAGGGGACGCCAGATAATTCCAACCGTCTTGTGCCATCCAACGCTTTTCCGGGCGGCTGGAAGCCGCCCTCTACGTCAGGCAGGATGCCTGACGCTACCAGGTTTCGGAATCACAGCACACGCGCAAACCGCAACAGCGCCAGCAGCACGGGAAACATCACGCCAAAAATCAGGCAGGCGCAAACCACCTTCTTGCTGCGCGCGTGCTTGAGCGCCATCACCACGCCGAGCAACACGGTGAGGACGAAGGCCAGCGCCATCACCAGCACGAAGAACATCATCGGCCCGCTGGTCAACTGCTCGCCGTTTTTCCAATGCGCCGAGGTGTGGATGGTGGACAGGCGCTTCAAAAAAGCATTGCCCTTGCCCAGCATCTGCCAGATGCCGGACACGGCGAAGAAGATCAGCATCGGCGCAAAGATGCAGCCGAGATACAGGTGGAGGTTGCGGAGTTTGTTCATGGTTTATTCCTTCGGCAGTTGCGGACGGATGCGCGCGGTGAACAGCTTGTAGCCTTCCGCATTGAAGTGGAGCTTGTCCGCCACAAACAATTCCGCGCGCGGCTGGCCGTCCGCGCCGAGCGGCACGTCGTAGGTTTCGATGTATTGCAGATACGATTTGCCGCTCATGTGTTCGGCGATGAGCGTGTTCAAAGCTTTCTCTTTTTCATGCTGCGACCAGCGCGCGACGCTGGGGCTTAAGGAAATGAAAACAATTTTTGCATCCGGCAGTTTCGCGTGAACGGTTTGGACAAACTCCTTCAAGTCGCCGAAAACTTTTTCCACGGAGTTGCTGGCCCACAGGTCGTTGCCGCCCGCCCGCAGGACGACCAGCTTCGGTGCATACGGAAAAATCACGCGTGGCGCGAAGTGCGTGGAATCCACGATCTCCGAGCCGCCGAAGCCACGGTTCACCACGGGCAAGCCGGGAAAATCCGCCGCCAAAGTTTTCCAGCGCGCGATGGTCGAGGAGCCGATGAACACGGCGGAATCTTTTGGCGGCGGGTTGGTGGCATCCATCTGTTCGAAGACCGAGATGGCCTTCTCCCATTTTGAAAAGTTGTGGTTGGTGCCTTGAGCCGACGCAGTGAACGCAATGACGCACAGCAAAGAAAGCACCGTGAGGAGGCGAAGAAACGGTTTCATAGTTGCCAGGAATTATGGATGAAAGGTTGTTGGTTTAAGGCCGGACGGAAACTGAATTTGTCCCCGGAAAATCTTTTGGCACTGGAATCGTCACCTCGTGCTTGGCGAGCCATTGCACGGCGCGCGGAAGAATTGTCTGCACCGCCACGCAACGCATGGCCGGCGGATTCGTGTCGCCGCGCCAGACGTGGCCGTAG
>JAYVQV010000598.1:0-3454 GCA_043776855.1 Limisphaerales bacterium
CGACTTGGCGTTGGTGTGCGCAAAGCCGTTCTTCATGAACCGCACGCCGAACAGCGTGGCGACGAACCAAAACAAGAGGTGCAGAAAACCCATCCACGCCAGCGATTCGGTGGACTGCGAAAAAATAAACACAACGGGCGCAAAGCCGATGAGCAGAATTGTCATCAGCATCAGCAAGCCCGCGAGCAGGCCGCAGACTTCCGCGAGCCGCGCCTGCGAACCGCTCAAGCAGGTGAAGATGTAAAGGCTCGGCAGGCAGATCGCCGCCGAGATGAAAAGTCCCGCCGCGATTTTCACCGGCGCGGCCCAAAGTTGCGTGCCGCCGGAAAACGTCCCGGCCACGACGCCATAAACCGCCGCGCAAACCAGTGCGACGAACAGCATCCCGCCGATTAATTTTCCGCCGCCCGGCTGGCGCAATTGGAACATCAGTCGGCGCGGCTGGCGCAGCAGCGCTTCGATGGCGGCGAAGGCGTGTGGAATGGCGACGCGTTCCGCCGGGTCTTCACCCAGCGGGCGCGGGCCGGGCAACGGTGGCGTGGCGGGCGGCGGCACGATTTTATCCGCGAGTTTTTGCGCCGCGTCGGCGGACGAGATCAGTGGTGGCACCGGATTGTTTTCATTCATAGGTCAATGGTGTTTTAGTTTAGCTGGCTGTGACAGGCTGGAAAAATCGCACGGACTGACGCTGGTGGGCAGGGTCGCGCTGCGACTCTGCCTGCCTGCGAAGCAGGCACTTTGTGATATAAAATATTTTTGGTGCTTGGAAACTTGCTCTGCGCTTGGAGCCTTGCCGCCTTCCGTCGCCTGGCGCTGCGCTCGGCGACGGGTTTTTCGCAGCGCGAAAATCGCCACCACAACCGGCAGCATTGCGTCCTGTCATACGAGGCGCCGTGCAATGGGTTGCGCTGGCTGGTCGAAGTCATATTCATGGCGTCAGGAAAAATTGGGTGATGGAGGTGAAAACATTTTCATAAAAATTTCCGTGCAACGCACCGTCGCGGAAAAACTGCACGGGCAATTCCGGCGCGCCGATGAACGGGCGCAAAATCCACGAGAGCTGGCTGCCGAGAAAAAGATTTCCCGCGAGCCACGCGAACAGCACGCGCCGCGCAACGGCCGGGTTGCCGCCCAGATGCGCGAGCACTTGGAACAGCCGCGCGTTGCCCGCGATGCCGGCGAACATGATGATGGCGACGTGCGCGAGCTTGATGAGGTTGTAAGCGGCGACGGAAGAGGTCGAATACGACATCGGCGGCGCATTCCAAACCATGAAGGCGATGAGCGGACTGAACGCACCGAGAATCGCCGCCGTGATGGCGTGGCTCATCACAATCGCGGAAAACGACTGCCGAAACGGTATGTTCAGTCCGAGCAACGGCGCGAGCAGGCTGTTGAGAAACGCGTTGCCGAGCGTGGTGAGCAGGATGATGAGCGGAAATTTTATCGCGACGAACAATCCCTGTTGCGGTGAACGCCACCAGCCCATCGCCGCACCGTAAAGTCCCGCGCCCACGATGATGATGGCGAGTTGCGCCGCGAACCGCCGCGCGTTCCAACTTTCGCTCCACGCGGAAATCGTCTGCGTCTCGCCGCGCAAGAGCGTGGAGAATTCAGTCGAGTCAGTGGTGGCGGTGGGGGTCACAAAGATTCAGAGTGTTGTCACGCGGTTTTTGTTCAAGCAAAAGCTCGCCAGCCATTCCACCGGCTTGAGCGCGATGAAGGTCGCATCCGCCAGCCACGGCGAACGTATTCGCGACGCGACGCGCGGGCCGAGCCAATTATAACCACGGCGAAAAATCCGGTGGCTGCGCGGGAATTTTTTCTGCCAGAGATTTTCAAACTGCCAGAGCGTGATGAGTTGTTGATTGGCTTGAAGCTGGTTGCCGCCGCGTTCGATTTCAAAAAATGGGCCGACAAAATTTTTATGTCCGCGCCCTGCTGCCGTGACCACGAAACAGCCTTTCGGCGCTTGATTGGGCAGTGTTTCAAAAACCCGCATTGACCACAGCCAGCTCAAAATCCAAAACGGCACCGTGCTGAGCATCGCCATAAAATAAGTCCAGAAACCAAACCTCGCCCCACGAATCAACTGCACGGCGCGGATGTCATACCAGACGGCGACGTAGAACGGCACGAGCATTCCGCCTTCAAAGCCGATGCACACGAGGCCAAACACCAGGCAGGCCGTAGCGACGATGGCACCAAGAAAAATTCCCACGACCGGCCATTGCTCCTTGGAAATTTCCACCCGCAGAACGTCCTTCTTGTAGAGCGCCGCCGTGGCCACCAAGACGAACGGGGTGAGCGCGAGCTTGCCCACGATGAAGCAATCCAGCCAGCCGTGCGGACACGCACCTTTCCATTCCGGCACCCGGCACGAACTTAAGAAAAAAAAGAACAGCGGCAGCACAACGCCGAAGAACGACCAGACCATCGCGATCAGCAGCCGTCGCCAGGATTTTTCCGCCACCGCCACCGGCCATGATAGTGCGAGCAAAATCAAAATTAGGATGACCCAAGGTGTAATCATGCCAGAACGGTTTCCCGCCGGGTGGCTGCCGGTTTTGAAACCGCATTCAACCACGTTTCAATCTCTTTGATCAATTTGTCCGGCGTCGAGGTTCCTGCCGTGATGCCGACGATGTCGTCATCACAAAACCATTCCGTGCGCAAATCGTCCGCCGTCTGAACATGGTGAACGCGCGCGCAAAATCGCGAACAGGTTTTGACCAGCTCGTGCGTGTTGTTGCTGTGCGCGCCGCCGATGACGATGACCATGTCGCAATTCTGCGCGAGTTCCACTGCTGCGCTCTGCCGTTGCTTCGTCGGCTGGCAGACTGTGTCAATGAAGCGCACTTCGGATTTCGGAAATCGCTCGCGCAGGAGTTGGACAAGCTGCCGCACTTTTTCAATCGGCTGCGTGGTTTGGGCGATGACGCCGAGGCGGGGGCGTTCACGAAGTTTTGTAACATCCTCTTCGCCGAGCACGACATCGAACTCTTCCAAGTCTTCCGTCATCCCGCGCACTTCCACATGATCGCGTTTGCCGATGATGACGGGGTGAAAACCTTCGCCGACTAATTTCGTCAGCGCGCGATGGGCGGAGTGAACCAGTGGACAAGTCGCTTCCAACACGCGCAAGCCGTGTTCACGCGCGGATTGTTGGCGGCGTTCGGACGCGCCGTGCGCGGTGATCATCACGGTCGGCGTGGCGACGGCGTGGGCCTCGTTCTGAAACGTGATGCCGCGTTCGCGCAATTCGGTCAGCACGGTTTCGTTGTGAACGAGATCGCCGAGGATGGTCAGCGGTTCGTGCTGCGCGGTGTCCAGCGCGAGCGCAATGGCGTCACGGACGCCGAAGCACATACCAAGATGTTTTGCGCGGAGGATTTTCATTTTATTCGGAGCGCGGACGGCTCGTCCGCAATAGGCGGAAACTGGCGGACGAGCC
>JAYVQV010000599.1:0-3445 GCA_043776855.1 Limisphaerales bacterium
CGTTTGACGGTGTCCGCGATTTCGCGGGCCGATTGATCTATGACCCGAAAGTCATACGCCTTGAGGCGGATTCTGATGCGTTGTGCAGCCATACAAAGAACAATTGTCTGTTAATGGTTTCTAAAATTCCGCCTCCAACAATACGAAAGCGGACGCGGACTATATCAATTACCCTTTCATGTGCAATAAATTTTTTGGGAAAAGTTCAAGTGTCTTGGCTCACCCGACTCGTTCCGCTTGAAAAGCCGGATTCGCTTGCTACACTGGGCGGCGTCAGGAGCCAGCTCATTCTTGCAGCCGATCAATCCCTTCGCTGCATTGATTCACCACCAATAATATAAAACACCCAATCCAACTATGAACTCGTCCAAAAAGAATCAGGCTAAATCAAAGCCCGTCGCCTCCAAGCCCGTCGCCAAAAAATCTGCGGCCAAAGCCAGACCTTCCAAGTCCACCAAAGCCGTCGTATCCGTGCCTGCCACGCGTGCTAAATCCACCAAGCCGGTGAAAGCGGTCGCGCAAGCCGCCCCGGCTCGCCGCATCATCACCACCGACTGCATCGCCGCGCGGGCTCACACCCTCTGGGATCAGGCCGGTCGCCCGCAAGGCCGCGACGTCGAATACTGGTTGCAGGCTGAAAGCCAGCTCAAGCACGACGCGCAATCATTCGCGGCTTGAGGCAAAATCGCCGGTATTTAGCGGCGTGGAGAATTTTCTCCGCGCCGTTTGTTTTGCGGACGATGGGCGCGACCAAACTGGAGCCGCGGCAACTCAAACTGACTGGAGAATATTTTTCGCCGCCGCGCGGACGGACTCGGCCAACTCGCGCGGTTTCAAAACTTTCGCCTCGCCCGCCCAGCTCAAGACCCAGCGTTGCACTTCGGCAAGACTGGAAAGTTTCATCGTCAATTCCGCGCCGCCATCCTTCAAGTCGCGCAGCGTCTGTGAGGGATGCCACTTTTTTTCGCGGATGAAATCGGCGGCGCGCGGCGCGAAACGGATGACGACTTCAAATTTTCCTTCGCCAGCGTGGACGCCGAAGCTGTCGCGCAACCGTTTTTCCAAAGAAAATTTTTGCGTGCGCTCGAAGGTTTTGCCCGTTTGTTTCACAGATTCAATTCGCGCCGGAGCGAAGGTGCGAAGGTCTTTCCGCGCGTGGTCGTAGGCGAAGAGAAACCACTCGCCGTTGATGTTCGCCAAGTGATACGGGTCAATGATGCGCGCCTCGGCCTTTTGTCCGGGCTTGCGATAAAACAATTCCAACTGCTGCCGCGCGGAAACGGCTTTCGCCAGCACGTCAAAATTTTTCAGATCCAGAATCGGTTCGGCGCGCGTGCGGAAGGAAATCGTCTGATCAATGTCCGCGAGGTTCAGCGAGATGGTGTCGGGCAGCGCCTGCTCCATTTTTTTGAGCGCGGAGAGCAGCGGTTTCTCAAAGCTCGTGCCACGATATTGCTGCAAGGCTTTTTCCGCGACGACGAGCGCGAAAATTTCGCCCTCGGTAATCTGCATCGTGGGGAACGCGCTCACCTCGCCGATGTAATGCAGGCCGTTATGCGCGCGGTCGAATTCAATCGGCAGGTTCAACCGGTCGCGCATGAACTCGACATCGCGCTGAATGGTCTTGGTGGAGACTTCAATCTCGCGCGCGAGCGTGGTGTTGTTCGGAAAGCTGCCCGCCTGAATGAGCTGATGGATGCGCAGCATCCGCTCCAGCGGCGGGCGGGAGTGCAGCGCGGAGTTTTTTTCAGCCCCCGAGTTCATTTAATAACTGGCGAATTTTTGGCTCCATGGCCGGCAAATCTTCCGTGACAGTTTTCCAGACGACGGTGACATTCACACCCATGTAATCATGGATGAGCTTGTCCCGCATCCCGGTCATTTCCCGCCAGGGAATTTGCGGGTGTTGCTGACGGACAGCGGGCGGGATTTTTCGAGCGGCTTCACCGATGATTTCCAAGCCACGAATGACGGCAAAAAAAGTTTTCTCGTCAGCGGCGAACTGCGCGGAATCCAGTCCGCCGATGAATTTTGAAATTTTTCCCGAAGCGTCGAGAATATCCGACAGATAATCAGCCGGATTGCGTTCCGCTTTCACACCAAGACCATTTCTTGCAGGATGATTTTTCCCAGCCGGGGTTTGAGTGCGTCCCGCATCACGAGATCAATTTTAACCCCCAACAAATCTGCCAGATGATTTTCCAAGGCAATGAAACCAAAAAAACTTGGTGGCTCATGAAATTCCACCAGCAGGTCGAGATCGTGCGGATTGGCAGCGCGCCGGGCAACCGAACCAAAGACCGCCAGGGACTTCACCGAAAACTTCTGCCGCAGCAACGGCAGTTCTTCGTGCAGCCTCTGCGTCAATTGTTCCAAGTCGAACTTCATGGCTGAAATCTAACCGCACCACGCCGTTTATCAACTACGAACCTTTTTCCATCTTCGCGAGGAACTCGTCGTTGGTCTTGAACTTCTTCAAGGCCGATGTGAGCGTCTCCATCGCTTCGATGGGATTCAAATCCACCATCGTGCGACGGAGCTTGCGGATGGCTTCGAGATTCTTTGCCGGGAAAAGTTTTTCCTCTTTGCGTGTGCCGGATTTCGGGATGTCAATCGCAGGATACAAACGGCGATCAGAAAGCTTGCGATCCAAAATCAATTCCATGTTACCCGTGCCTTTGAACTCCTGGAAAATCAATTCATCCATGCGGCTGCCAGTGTCCACCAACGCCGTGGCGATGATGGTGAGCGAGCCGCCGTGCTCAATCTTGCGCGCGGAGGCGAACATCTTGCGCGGAATCTCCAGCGCACGCGCGTCCACGCCGCCGGACATCGTGCGGCCAGAACCGCCGTGAACGGAGTTGTAGGCGCGGGCGATGCGTGTGAGCGAATCCATCAGCACGAAAACATCCTTGCCGGATTCCACGATGCGGCGGCAGCGCTCGATCATGAAACGCGAGAGGCGGACGTGCGTGTCAATTTCCATGTCGTTCGACGACGCGACGACTTCGGCCTTCACCGAGCGTTGGAAGTCGGTGACTTCTTCGGGGCGCTCGTCAATCAGCAAAACCATGACGTGAACTTCAGGATGGTTCGTGGTGATGGCGTTGCAAATCTGTTTGAGAATGGTGGTCTTGCCCGTGCGCGGCGGCGCGACGATGATGCCGCGCGTGCCTTTGCCGATGGGCGTGACGAGGTCAATCACGCGCGTCTCCATCGCATCCGGCGTGGTTTCCAATTTGAATTTTTCGATGGGGTCAATCGAAGTCAGGTTCTCAAAGCGCACGGCCTTGGTGTAATCCTGAAACGCCATGTCGTTGACTTTGTCCACGGTCTTGAGTTGCGGACTGGTGCCGCGATGCGGCGGCTGCGTGACGCCTTCGACGTAGCTGCCCTCGCGCAGAAAACTGCGGCGGATGGTGTCGGGCGTGACAAAAATGTCGGT
>JAYVQV010000600.1:0-3434 GCA_043776855.1 Limisphaerales bacterium
CGCAGGTTTAACTTCGCGGGCATGAGCGCAATCTTCCTCGGCAGTGTCATCGGTTTCATCACTTGGTTTCTTTCCCGCTACCTCGTGGGCGGGCTTTACACGGTGGATCAAAATGAGCGTGCAGTTAAAACGAGCTTTGGCCGCGCCGACCGCGTGCCGGACGCGACGACGGCGAGCGACCCTATCGCGGAGTCGCTCACGGAAGATGAAAAGCTGCGCTACAACTATCCGCAGGTGCGCGTGATCCCGCCGGGCGGGCCGTATTTCAAATGGCCGTGGGAGAAGGTCTATAAAGTTTCCGTGGCGACGCAGACTTTGAGCATGGCGTTCGACCCGGAAAATTTTTCAGCCAATCGCGACGGGCAGATTCTCGAAGCTGTCACAAAAGATCAGTTGAACACCGGCCTGACGGGGCAGATCCGCTACCGCATTTCGGAGCGAAATCTTTACGCGTATCTCTTCGGCGTGAAGCGGCCCATCAGTCACGTCATGGGTTATTTTGTTTCCGTCCTGCGCGAGCGCATCGCGAATTTTGAAGCGCCGAAGGCGGCGGTCACCGACCCAGAGGCGAGCGTGGTGACGGGAATTTCCATCAACGACCTGCGGAAAAATTTGCGCGACATCAACGAGCACATGGACCGAGAATGTGCGTCCGGCCCCGCACGCTACGGCATCGAACTGGACGCGTCGCTCATCACCAGCATTGACCCGCCGCCGGAGGTCGAGTCCGCGCTGGCAGCGATCAACACCGCGCACAACCAAGTTTCTTCCGACATCAGCCTCGCGCAGGCGACGGCGGATCAGAAAATCGAACAGTCCAAACGCGCCGTGGAAATTGAAACACTCAAGGCGCAGGCCGAAGTGGAACCGCTGCGGCAGATGACAGCGCAGCTCGCGGACTTGAAAAAATCCGGCGACGGCGCGTTGGAATCGTATCTCCGCAACGTGCGGCTCTCGCTCTACACCAAGGCGCAACAAGTCATTCTGGAAGGAAAATAATATGACCACCATTCAACTTTTTGGAATCGCGTTCATCGTGTCGGTCATCGGCTGGGCCATTCTCGTGCCGCTGTTTCTGGGCATCTGCCGACTGTGCGGTTTGTTCACGACGGTGAACGAGGGTCGCTGCAAAGTTTACGTCCTGTTCGGCAAAGTGCTGGCGACATTGAATGAACCGGGGCTGCATTTTCTTCCGGTCAAGCTGGGGCTGGCGGCGTTCATCGTGAATTTTCTCGGCAAGTGTTACGAACTTGATATGCGGCTCGACCAAGAATATCTCCGCAGCCAGCCGGTGAATTCCGAGGAAGGCGCGCCGATGGGCATCGGTATCTGGTATGAAATGTTCATCAGCGACCCGACCGCGTATCTCTTCAAGAACGCCGACCCGCGCGGTTCGCTCGGCGCTAACGTGAGCAACTCCACGGTGCGCTGCTTGAGCAATCTGCCGCTGGATAAAATGCTGGTGAACCGTCACGCGATGAGTTCTACGGTGCGCAACGAAGTTTCGCCCAAATCAAACCAGTGGGGCTACCAACTCGGCTCGGTGTATATCCGCAAGGTGCATTTCCGCGACACGAACATGATTCATCAGATCGAGGAAAAGGTTGTGAATCGTTTGCGCCAAGTCACGGCGGCGATCCGGCAGGCGGGCGCGAATCAAGTGAGCATCATCACGAGCACGGCGGAACGACAGGCGGCAATCGAGTTCGCTAAGGCGGCAGCGATGCGTCCGCGAATCGTGGGCGCGGCGTTGCAGGAAATCTCCACGGATAAGGAAGTTTCGGCGGCGCTGTTCAACGTGCTGGAAGTGCAGAATCTTCTGGCAGCAACGCGCACGTCACGCTCATTCCGAAGAACAACGAACTACTCTCCGCACTCGTCGCCGGGCGGGTGGCGGAGTCGCCGGGGAAATAAATAGTGGCACGGGCTTCTAGCCTGTGGGTTTCTTGTTGCCGCAAGTTTTGTCATTGCTGTGGCTCCGGCCTCCTTCTCCCCTCGGAGGGGAGAAGGATTGAGGATGAGGGGTGGAGTTTTGCAAGCGGCTTCAAAAAATGAGCGCGTCTTTGGTGCTGCCCACCCCTCACCCCTCCGAGGGGAGAGGGAGAAGTGTTGCCAGCTTCACTGGCACAATTAGTCGCGCGCGACCAACTTCGCCCAACCGGATTTTATTCTCCGCTGCGGTATTTCAAAATTGCATTTTCGGCGCACGCTTCCATCTTCTCTGGCATGAAGAAATTTGATTTCGATCTTGCCGTCATCGGCGCGGGCAGTGGTGGGTTTGCGGCGGCGCGAACGGCGGCGGCGGCAGGTTTGAAAACCGTCGTCATCGAAGGCGGACGCGAGGTGGGCGGGTTGTGCATCTTGCGCGGCTGCATGCCCACGAAGGCGATGCTCTACGCAGCGGAAGTGAAGCACCTCGCCGAACACGCCGCGACGTGGGGCGTGCGCGCGGGAAAAGTTTCCTTCGACTTCAAAAAAGTCATGGCGCGAAAAGATGAGCAGATCAAAGATTTCGCCGACTTCCGCGGGCAACAGTTGAACCGGGGCAAATTCAAATTCATCCGCGCCAACGCAAAATTTCTCAACGCGCACACGGTGGAAATAAATCCTGGTAGCAGCCGACGTGAGGAGGCTCCATCTAAAAAATTAAACGACGGTCAGAGCCTCCTCACGTCGGCTGCTACAATCACGGCAAAAAATTTCGTCCTCGCCACCGGCTCGCGCGTGTCGCCTTCACCGCTGCCGCAACTGGATGAAGTTGGCTACATCACGAGCGATGACGCGGTGGCGCTCAAGAAACTTCCGAAGTCGCTCATCATCCTCGGCGGCGGGGCGATTGCGTGCGAGTTCGCGCAGTTCTTCGCGCGCTTCGGCGTGAAGACGACTTTGATTCAGCGCAGCGAAGTTTTGCTGAAGGAGTTTGATGCGGATGCCGGAATTGAAATCAAAAAAGTTTTTCAGCGCGAAGGGATGCAAGTTTTCACCGGCACAAAACTCGTGGACGCCAACGTAGCACAGGCGTCTCGCCTGTCCGGGCGCAGGGGGAAAAATCCCGTCAAGTCCGTCACGTTCGAGCAGAACGGCAAACGCATCACCGTTTTCGCCGAAGAAATTTTATTTGCGCTTGGCCGAACACCGAATACCGCCTCGCTCGCCTTGGAAAATGCCGGTGTGAAAACCGAGGCGAATGGCCGCGTCATCACCAACCCGAAAATGCAGACGAGCGCGCCGCACATTTTTGCGGCGGGCGATGTTTGCGGGCCGCACGAGATTGTCCACATCGCGATTCAGCAGGGCGAGACGGCGGTTCACAATCTGGTGAAGCCACGCGCGCCGCGCCGGATGGATTACCGGCTGCTGCTGTCCGTGGTGTTCACCGAGCCGCAAGTGGCGACGGTCGGGCTGACGGAAAAAACCGCGCGCGAAAATAAAAT
>JAYVQV010000601.1:0-3430 GCA_043776855.1 Limisphaerales bacterium
CCGTCTTTGTGTTCTCTGCGTTCTTTGCGGTTAGTTCATTTCTGTTTTCGGATTAAAAAATTCGGCGGCGGAAGTTTGCCCGCCGCCAGAGCGGTTCAAAAAGCACGCCCACCACCACCACCCCGGTTGACGCCGTCATCCACCTGCGGACCTTTTTTTCCTTGGAGCACGGGCAGCATGGAAATGCCGTCCAGATTTTTCTCGCGGGGCGCGTAGCCGATGTCCAGCGCGGTGCGGGCGAAGTCCACGCCGCTCCAGTTGAAGCCGCTGACCTGACCGGCCGGAATCCCCCCCGGCCACCACGCAATGAGCGGCAAGGGCGCGGGTGAATTATTTTTTCCGGCGCTGGCCTGGCCGTTGGGCGAAAGAAAATTCATTTTGGCATCCGCAAATTTTTCCGGCGCGGCGCTGCTGCTGAAAATCACCACGACATTGTTCGTGATGCCGAGCGTCTTGAACTGTTCGAACACCCGGCCAATGCCGCCGTCGAGGCGCAACAGCAATGAGGCGCGGTCTTTCGCGGCCTGCGGCCACTTCTCACTCGTGAACGGCGCGTCGCTCGGCACGGTAAATTCATCCGCCCCGGCGCGGGCGCTGCGGGGCGCGGGCAGGTTCGCGAGCAGGAAGAACGGACGCCAGTTGTTGAACTGGTCGGGCTGGTTGTTTTTAATAAAATTGCAAATCATGTAGGTGAACAATTCCGGCAGGTAGCGGCCCTTCTCGCCGCCGGTGTTTTCGTGCAATTCCTCGCGACCCACCCAGTCTTCCAAAACGTTGTTGGTGTTAAACGCGCTCTTCGGCGCAAACCGCCAGACGAAATCGGAAAAATAATTGCGCCCCTCGTCCTCATTCAGAAAGCCGGCGAACTCATCGAAGCCGCGGGTCCACGGTTTTTCACCGAGCGTCCATTCGCCGATGAGGCCGGTATGGTAGCCCGCCATTTGCAGGCGCGTGGCGACGGTCGGCTCATTGCGCCCACCGGATTTTTTCCCGCTCACCAGCGCCGCCAGGGCATCGGTAAAGTTGGTGCCGCCCGGACGGAAGTTCGTGAAGCGGATGCCCTCGGCGGCGAGGCGGTCGAGGTTCGGCGTCTGAAAATTCGTCTGGCCGTAGCAGCTCAAGTCGCCGTAGCCGAGGCCGTGGCATTGGATGTAAATGATGCTCGGGCGGCGCGCGGGAATCGGACGCAAGTCGGCGTTGGTAAAGATGGCGGCGGCGCTTTCAATTTCTGCGCGGACGGCGGATACGCCGGACAGCAGCGCGAATGACAGGAGGAGCAGGCGGTTCAGTTTCATTGAGAGCTTTGATTCTGCTGGCGCGGCGGCGTTCAAAGCAAATTCATTTTTCGTCGCTTGATTTCGTGGTCAAAGGTCAATTCCGCTTGCCGAATTCCCGTTCCAGCGGAATTTTGGCCGCCACGATGAAGCTGGGGATCGTCGCCAGCAGCACCCACACGAAGAAATGATGGTAGCCGATGATTTCTTGCAGCCAGCCGCTCCACATTCCCGGAATCATCATGCCGAGCGCCATGAAGCCCGTGCAGATTGCGTAGTGCGCCGTCGGATGTGCGCCGCGGGCGATGTAAATCATGTAGAGCATATAGGCCGTGAACCCAAAGCCGTAGCCGAACTGTTCCACGGCCACGCAGAGGTTGATGATGATCAGATTGTCCGGCTGCGCGTGGGCGAGGTAGATGAAAACCAGATCCGGCAGGTGCATGATAAACAGCATCGGCCAGAGCCACGACTTCAGGCCATAGCGCGAAGCGACAATCCCGCCAGTCAACCCACCGCACGTCAGCGCGATGATGCCGGCCGTGCCATAGACAAAGCCCACTTGCCCGGTCGTCAGGCCAAGTCCGCCCAGCTCACGGCCATCGAGCAGAAAGGGAACGACCATTTTCATCAGTTGCGCCTCGCCAAAACGGTAGAGCAGCAGGAACAGCAGCATCGCAATGATGTGTGGCTTGCGAAAATAACTGCCGAACGTGAGAAAAAATTCCGTGACGAAGCGACTGTTGGAACCGGATGCGCCGGATTGGTCGCGCTCCGGCCGGGGCAGGGCAAATTTGTGGTAGATGCCGAAGAACAAAAACATTCCGGCCAGCAGAAGAAAGGTCAGCGACCACGACAGCGCGATGTTGCCGGAGCGGATTTCGTAGATGGCATCAGACGCCCCGCGCAATTTAGGATCAAGCTGGAACACGACCACGGCGTGCTGGTTCCAGTTGCGTTCGTTGAACGTCAGCCGCGCGCCTTCGGCCAGCGCGATGCTTTTGTCGCCGGATTTCAGGCCGAGCGTCAGGACGGTTTCCTTGGCGGGCTTTTGCGAGAGTTGCAATTCAACGAAGCCGAGGTTGCCGGCGAAATTGCTTTTCGTCCGCGTTGCGCCGAAATGTTCCGCAAGAAATTGACGCAGCGGCTGCGAAATGTTTTGCGTCCACCAGCCGCCGGAATTTTTTGCGTCCAGCTTTTGTTCCGCCGGATAAAAACCGCGCTCAATGTTTTTGGCTTTGGCGGCTGCGAGCAGTGCAGTTACTTCCGTTTTACCGCGCGGCTCCAGGTTGATTTCAATCTGCGTCGCGCTACTGGCAATGAACATTTCGCCTGGCAGCGGAATGGCGAATTCATTCGTCCCGATGTTTTGCACCATCGCTGCGCCCGGTTTGGCGGCGACGTGCAATTCCACTTTTGGCAAACCGGTGTGCGTTTGGATAAAGCCCGCGAAAATCACTAGCAAGCCTTGGCCGCTGATCATTGCCACGCGATAAAACGTGCTGCGGATGCCGACGAAGAACGCCTGTTCGCGCTCCGTCGTCGCGAGCAGATAATAACCGTCCGCCGCGATGTCATGCGTGGCGGAGCTGAACGCCAGCAGCCAGAGAAACGCTAGCGACCAACGAAAAAAATCCGGCATGGGAACCGTCAGCGCCACGCCCGCGAGCCCGGCGCCGATGATGAGCTGCATGAGCCAGACCCATTTCCGGCGTGTGCCGAGCAAATCCACCAGCGGACTCCAGAACGGTTTGATGACCCACGGCAGGTAGAGCAGGCTGGTGTAGAGCGCGATGTCCGTGTTGGACAATCCCATGCCCTTATACATCACCACCGCGAGCGTCATCACGACGACGTAGGGCAGCCCTTCGGCAAAATACAGCGTGGGAATCCACGCCCACGGATTGCGGGAAGTCTTGGCAGCCATAAAATTATTTCTTCGGCACTAAATCAAAAACGGCGGTCACGGGAAAATGATCGGTAAATAATTTTTTCTCCTCGCCCTTGCCGTGCGTGTGCGGCTGGGTAAAAACTTTTTCAAACTTCCAGCTCGCCGACCCGTTTTCCAGCGCGGCAGAAATCAGGATGCGGTCATACGCCTTGCCGGTCGCGTGCGTGCGGAATTTTCCACCCGCCAGCACGAACGAATCGCGCAA